>NZ_BAABDO010000014.1:0-98148 GCF_039539665.1 Actinomadura keratinilytica | reverse complement strand
GCGATCGTGCTGGTCACCGCCTTGTTCTGGATCAACGCATGATCCACCGGACACGCCCTAGGGGCCGCGCCTCGGGGGCTGGGGGCGGGCCCGGCACGCGATATATCGTGGAAAGGGCCCGGATCCGGAACCGGCGGCCCGCCGCGGCCGTTCGCCGGATAAGAGCCTCGGAGGTGTGGCAATGCCCAAGGTGGTCCTCGTCATCGGCGGTGTGGCCGTCGGACTCGTCGCCCTGAAGATCCTCGGCCCCCTCATCGCGCTGCTGATCGTGCTGGGCGTGGTCGCCCTGCCCGTGGTCGGCTACCTGATGCTGGATCCGTCGCAGCGCCGCCGGCTGCGCGCCCAGGGCCGCAAGCGCCTGGGCGGCGGCTGACCCGGCGGCGGCTCGCGGCTTCGGGTCAGGCGGTCGCGCCGCTGCCCTCCGGTTCGGTGATCCTGCCCGCGGTCAGGCCCCAGCGGTCGGCCGGCGTCGGCCCGGACCCGCACTCGCCGGCGATGTAGAGCCGGTCGCCGGACACGTCGCCGGGCGGTCGGGCGTATCTTCGGCGGCGTGACGGAGATGCGCATCGGGGTGGTGGGGGCGGGGATCCTCGGGCTGGCGGTGGCGCGGCGGCTGACGCTCGTGCGGCCCGGGGCCGAGGTGACGGTGCTGGACAAGGAGGACCGCATCGCCGCCCACCAGACCGGCCACAACAGCGGCGTCGCGCACGCGGGCCTGTACTACGCGCCCGGCTCGCTGAAGGCGACGCTGTGCAGGCGCGGCATCGGGCTGCTGAAGGAGTACTGCGCCGAGCGCGGCCTGCCGTACGTGGAGTGCGGCAAGGTCGTCGTGGCGCGGGACGAGTCCGAGCTGGCGCCGCTGGCGGAGATCGAGCGCCGCGCGACCGCCAACGGCGTGCCGGGGCTGCGCCGCCTGTCGCCCGCGGAGCTGCGCGAGGTGGAGCCGCACGCCGCCGGGGTGGCGGCCCTGCACTCCCCCAGCACCGCGATCGTCGACTTCCCGGCGGTGGCGCGGGCGTTCGCCGACGACGTGGCGGCGGCGGGCGGCCGGGTGCGGCTCGGCTTCGAGGTGGTCGGGCTGCGCCGGGCGGGCGAGCGGGTCGCGGTGGCGTCCCGCGCCGAGGAGCTGACGTTCGACCTGCTGGTGGTGTGCGCGGGGCTGCAGTCCGACCGGGTGGCGCGCCTGGCGGGCGACTTCCCCGCCCCGGCGATCGTGCCGTTCCGCGGGGAGTACTACCGGCTGCGGCCCGGCCGCACCGATCTGGTGCGCGGCCTGATCTACCCGGTGCCCGACCCCCGGTACCCCTTCCTCGGCGTGCACTTCACCCGGCGCGTGGACGGCGGCGTCGACGTCGGCCCCAACGCCGTGCTGGCACTGGCGCGCGAGGGCTACCGGTGGCGGGACGTGCGCCCGGCCGACGTGTGGGACACGCTGCGCTGGCCCGGTTTCCGCCGGCTGGCGCGGCGGCACTGGCGCACCGGCCTGAAGGAGATGTACGGGTCGGCGTCCAGGCGGGCGTTCGTGGCGCAGGCGCGCGCGTTCGTCCCCGAGCTGACCGCCGCCGACGTGGTGGCGGCCCCGGCCGGGGTGCGGGCGCAGGCGGTCGACCCGGACGGCTCCCTCGTCGACGACTTCCGCATCGGCCGCCTCGGGCCCGTGGTCACGGTCCGCAACGCCCCGTCCCCGGCCGCCACCTCGTCACTGGCGATCGCCGAGCACGTCGTCGACCGGCTGCTCGGCTAGCCCCACAGCTTGCGGTCGTCGCCGCGCGGGTCCCGGACGACCTCGTCGGCGACGGCGTCGAAGACCTTGACGCGGCGGGCGTCGGCGTCGAACCGCGGCCAGCCGGGGTCGCCGTGGGCGGCGAAGTCCACCCAGGCGCGGTGCATGGCGTCGGCCAGCCGCTGCGGCGGGTTGGGGCCCGCCATGCCCTCGGTGTCGGCGGAGTGCAGGTTGTCGAACACGAAGCCGAGTTCCAGCGCGTGGCAGGCGCCGAGGTCCGGGCGGGGCGACCGCCAGGCGAACTCGTACATCCAGGTCGGCGCGTGCGCGGCGTGGGCCTCGGCGAGCCGGTTGGCCGGGATGCGGAACATGCTGTCGGTGATGATCGCGGCGAGCAGTTCGCCGGGGGTCAGGTCGGCGTGCCGTTCGCGGTAGCCGGCGACGACGTGCGGCGGGACGCCCATGCCGGCGGCGACCAGGTCCACCGTGTCGGGGGTGAGCGCGTCGGCCAGCCCGGTCGGCATGAGGAACAGCCGGAACTCCTCGGTCGTGTAGCCGGTGAGCAGGTCGACGCCGCGGCCGGCGCCGGCCGCGACCGCCTCCTCGGGGCGGCGCTCCAGCAGGTCGCCGTCGATCACCGGGGTGAGCGACATGCCCCCGGCGGCGGTGCTGGCGCCCCACCGGTTCGGGTCGGGGAACGCGGCGACCTCGGCCGCGACCGCCGCCTGCACCGGGATGATCTCGGCCGGGGCGAGCCGGGCGAACCCCTCGGCGGTCGGCTCGACGCCGAGCCGGGCGGCCATCTCCTTGGTGACCAGCAGCGCGTCGTCGGCGGTCTGGGCGATGGAGCCCGCACCGCTCTGCGCCACGGCCCGCCGGAACAGGCCCAGGTCGAGCGACAGCAGCGTGGACACGCTCATCCCGCCCGCCGACTCGCCGAACACGGTGACGCGGGACGGGTCGCCGCCGAACGCCGCGATGTTGTCGCGCACCCACTCCAGAGCGGCGATCTGGTCCAGCAGCCCCCGGTTGGCCGGTGCGCCGGGCAGGTGGGCGAAGCCCTCGACGCCCAGCCGGTAGTTGATCGTCACGCAGACCACGCCGTCGCGGGCGAAGGCGGCGCCGTTGTAGACCGGCACCGCGCCCGACCCGTTGCGGAACGCGCCGCCGTGGATCCACACCATGACCGGCATGCCGGAGCCGCCGGGGTCGGGGGTCCAGACGTTGAGGTTGAGGCAGTCCTCCCCGGGGATGTCCGGGTCGGGCAGGAGCATGTCGTACGGGCGCGGGTAGCCGGGCTTGGGCGCGGTCGGGCCGTAGGCGGTGGCGTCGCGTACGCCGTCCCACGGCTCGGGCGGCTGCGGCGCCTTGAAGCGCCGGGGGCCGAACGGCGGCGCCGCGTAGGGGATGCCGAGGAAGGCCGTCACCCCGTTGTCGGCGCGCCCCCGCACCTTGCCGTACCGCGTCTCGACGATCGCCCGCATACGCTCTCCTACGAACTAGAACGAAGTTCGAGTATTTCCGAGCGTACGCGACCGGCGCCCGGGCCGGGACGCGCGGGGCCCGGGCCGCGTCACGGCGCGGCGGCCTGCGGCGCGCGGCCCTCCACGGGGCGGAGCATGCGGGTGAGGTGGGCGCGGGCGAAGGCGCGGATGTCGTCCTCGTCGTCCAGCCTGAGCCCGCCGCCCGGGACGAGCAGCAGCGACAGCGCCACCCGCAGCAGCACCTCGGCGACCGTCGCGTAGTCCTCGGCGGAGCCGGGACTGGCCCGGCGCAGCCGGTCGGCCAGGATGTCGCGGGCGGCCAGCAGCACCGCGCCGCCGTTCATGCCGAGCTGGTCGACGAACACGTCCGGCTCGCTCTGCAGCACCCGGGTGATCAGCGGATGGGTGCGGGCGCCGCGCAGCCCCACGACGAACCCCTCCACCACCGCCTCCTCCGGCGTCGGCAGGCCCTCGGTGGCCTCGGCGATCGCGGTCAGGAAGCGGCGGACCTCGCGCAGGATCACGGCCTGCAGCAGCTGCTCCTTGTTGGTGAACCGCCGGTAGATCGTGGTGCGCGCGACCCGGGCCCGCTTGGCGACGTCCTCGACGCTGACGCGGCGCAGCCCGTAGGTCTCGAACTCCGCCAGCGCGGCGTCCAGGATCCGGGCGTCCAGGTCGTCGGTGTCGGGGCCGCCGGTGCGCAGCCTGGTCAGCAGCCCGGCCTGCGCGGACGCATCGGTGGTCATAGCCCGCACCCTACCGGCCGAACACGAAGTTACAATTCATGTTGCTCTGTTCCTTTCCCCTCTCTGGCGGTGCGCATGACGGACGACCACGCCCCGGCCGACCCGCCGCTCGGCCCCGACTCGCTCACCTGGCGGTACTTCGGCGACACCCGGCTGATGCTGGTGGGGCCGCGCGCGGCCGTGCTGCAGAACATGCTCCCGGCGCTCGGCCAGGGCGTGCAGGACCACTCGGTGTTCTTCGCCGAGACGTTCGCCCGGCTGCGCCGCTCCGTCGGCCCGATCATGGACACGGTCTACGGCGGGCCGCGCGCCGCCGAGACCGGGCGCCGCGTCCGCGACTACCACCGCGACGTCAAGGGCACGATGCCGGACGGCTCCCGCTACCACGCGCTGGACCCGGAGACCTACTACTGGGCGCACGCCACGTTCGTCGACCACCTGATGTACGGCATCGACACGTTCGTCCGCCCGCTGACCGACGCCGACCGGCGCCGCATCTACGCCGAGTCCAAGACGTGGTTCCGCATGTACGGGGTGAGCGAGCGGGCCATGCCCGAGGACTGGGAGGCGTTCCAGGCGTACTGGAAGCGCATGATGGACGAGGTGGTCGAGCCGCACCGCACCGCCCGCTACGGCGTGGGGTACGTCACCAAGGGCCTGCCCGCGCCGCGCCGCGTCCCCCGCGGCCTGTGGCGCCGCGTCAGCCCGCCGCTGGACGCCGTCGCCCGCTTCCTCACCGTCGGCGGTCTGCCGCCCCGCGCGCGGGAGCTGCTCGGCCTGCCGTGGAGCGCCGCCGACGAGCGCCGCTACCGCCGCTTCGCCGCCGCCGTGCGCCGCATGGGCCCGCTGTGGCCGCTGCTGCCGGAGGCCGTCCGCTACTTCCCGCACGCCCGCCGCGCCTTCGCCCGCGACGGCCGCCCGCGGGTGCGCTGACCCGGGGCGGCCGCGGCGGGCCGCCCGGAGGCTAGGCGCGGATGCGGGCGTCGTAGGCCCGGCGCGCCTCGGGGTCGTAGTCCAGGAAGATGCGGTCCAGGCCGTAGCGGCGGGAGATGGCGCGCTTGAGGGCGTCGGGGAACAGCGCGCCGAGCCGCACCTGCGCGCCCAGCCGGCGCGGCACCACCACCTGCGGGCGCGGGCGGCCGATGAGGTCGACGACCGCGGCGGCGATCTCCTCGGGCTCGCAGTTGCGCTGCCCCTTGGGGCTGCGCGTCCCGGCGACCAGCTCGGTGTTGGTGAACGTCGGCAGGACCGCGCTGACGTGCACGCCCCGGTCGCGCACCTCCAGCCGGGTCGCCTCGGTGAACGCGACGACGGCCGCCTTGCTGGCGTTGTAGAGGGCCAGGCCGGGGGTGGGCAGCACGCCCGCCAGCGACGCGATGTTGACGATGTGGCCCCGCCCGCGCGGCAGCATGCGCTCCAGCGCGAGCTTGGTGCCGAGCATGACGCCGTGGACGTTGACGTCCATGCAGCGGCGGGCGTCGGCGTCGCTCTCTTCGGTGACGGGCCCGATCGGCATGATGCCCGCGTTGTTGACCAGCACGTCCACCGGGCCGGCCGCCTCCTGCGCCGCGTCCAGGAACGCGGTGAACGACTCGCGCGACGTCACGTCGAGGGCCAGCCCGCGCACGCCGATGCGGTCGGCGGCCTCCTTGGCGGCGGCCTCGTCGACGTCGCCGATGACGACGTCGGCGCCCTTGGCGCGGACGGCCCGCGCGGTGGCCAGGCCGATGCCGCGGGCGCCTCCGGTGATCAGCACGACCTTGCTCATCGGGTCCCCTCCAACCGGTACAGGTGCACGGGCAGGCCGTCCTTGGGCGACGGCAGCGAGGTGGTGTCCAGCGGCCATTCGTAGCGGCCCGGCACGCTCCAGCCGTAGCGGAGCAGCAGCTGGTGCATGATGCTCTTGACCTGCATGCCCGCGAAGTGCAGGCCGATGCACTTGTGGGCGCCGCCGCCGAAGGGGGCCCAGGCGAACCGGTGCACCCGGTCCTCGCGGCGCTCGGGCGAGAACCGCTCGGGGTCGAACTTCTCCGGCTCCGGCCACCACTCGGCCATGTGGTGGTTGGTGAGCAGCGGCACGACGACGAGGCTTCCGGCGGGGATGTGGTGGCCGAGGACGGAGGTGTCCTTGACAGCGCGGCGGGGCAGCGCCGGCACCGGCGCGACCATCCGCAGCGACTCCTTCATCACCATGTCCACGGTGGTCATCGCGTCCAGGTCGGCGAAGCCCAGCACCGGCTTGCCGAGCGCGCGCGACTGCTCGCGCGCCCGGTCCTGCCACTCGGGGTACTTGGCCATGTGGTAGGCCATGGTGGTGAGCGTGATGGTGGTGGTGTCGTGCGCCGCCATCAACGCGAAGATCATGTGGTTGACGACGTCCTCGTCGGTGAAGCGGTGCCCGTCGTCGGTCTCGGCCTGGCACAGCGCGGCGAACAGGTCGTCGCCGCCGTCGCGCCGCTTGGCCGGCAGGTGCCGGTAGAAGAACTCCTCCAGCGCCTTGCGGGCCCGCATGCCCTTGTGCCAGCGCAGGCCGGGCACCGAGAAGCGCACGTAGGCGGTGCCCGCGCGGACCGCGTCGATGAACGCGCCGTTGATCCGGTCGGCCTCGGCGCGGTCGAGCTCGACGCCCATGAACACGTCGGTGGCCAGGTCGAGGGTGAGCTGCTTGACGTGGTCGTAGACGGTGAAGCCCCGGCCGGGCTCCCAGGCGTCCAGGCCCGCGGCGATGCTCGGCGCCATGCGCTCCATGTAGGCGCGCAGCCGGTCCCGGGTGAAGGCCTGCTGCATGATGCGCCGGTGGTGCAGGTGCTCGTCGAAGTCGAGCAGCATGATGCCGCGGTGGAAGAACGGCCCGATGAAGTAGCTCCACGCCGGGCCGTTGGCGAACGCCTTGTCCCGGTTGACCAGGACGGTCTCGGCGGCCTCGGGCCCCTGGACGGTCACCGTGCGCTGGCCGAGCAGCCAGCCCCACGACACCGGGCCGTACTGCTCGTAGCGCTTGCGCGCCTGCCCGAACGGGTCGCGCATCACCTGCAGGGTGTTGCCGATGAACGGCAGGCCCGGGACGCCGGGCACGGGTTTGAGCCCGCTCCCGGGCGGCGGTGGGGCGAGGATGCTGGCGGCCATGGACCCTCCCAGGCCCCCGAAGGGGGAAGCTACAAAAACGCGATTTATGTAGCTTTGTTGTAACGCACCGGACGAGTGCGCGTCCAGGGATGGTCGGGACGGACCGTCCCGAAGGCGCGGGGCCGGTCAGGCGAGCGGCCGGTACCCGCCCGCGGAGTCGCGGACGTAGACCCGCCCCTGCCCCGGACGCGGCATGCCCTCCGCGCGCAGCGAGTCGGTCCGCAGCCGCCGCCCGCCGGTCACCGGGATCTCGTCGACCACGCGGACCAGCGCCGGCCGCATCTCCGGCGGCACCCGCAGCAGCGCCTCGGCCAGATCGACCGGCTTGACCTCGGTGTCCGGGTCGCGCAGGCTGATCGCGGCCGCGACGGCCTCGGTGCCGTCCCCGGCCGGGACCCCGTACACCGCGACCGCGTCCACGTACGGCAGGTCGCCGAGCGCGTCGCGGATCGGGCCGGGCGGGACGATGCCCTCGGCCGTGCGGATCAGCTCGGTCTCCCGCCCCACCAGCCAGTAGTCGCCGTCGGCGTCGCGGCGGAACAGGTCGCCGGTGGACAGCCACGCGTCCCCCGGCGCGAACACGCCGCGCAGCGGGCGGCGGGCGGACGCGGCGGCCCCGGGCGCGACCCGCACCAGCAGCACGCCGATCTCGTCCGGCGCGCACTCGACGGCGAACCCGTCGGGGCCCTGCTCCGGCCGCCCGTTCTCCAGGTCGTAGCGGGCCAGCCGCACCCGGGCGCTGCCGGGCAGCGGGCGCCCCAGCGAGCCGGGTTTGCGGCCGGTCAGGTTGACCAGGATCGCCTCGGCCTCGGTGGTGGCGTAGAACTCCAGGACGCGCGCGGGCGCGAACCGCTCCTCCACCCGCCGCCACAGCCCGCGCGGCATGCCCGACCCGATGAACAGCCGCACGGCGTGGTGCCGCTCGCCCGGGTGCGGCGGCGCGTTCACCAGGTCGCGCAGCAGCGTCCAGGTGTAGGACGCGACCGTCACGCCGTAGCGGCGGGCCTCGTCCCAGAACGTCTCGGGGTCGTAGGCGGTGGCCAGCGCCAGCCGGGACCCGCCCGCCACCGCGCCGCCCAGGCTCATCAGCAGCGCCGACGGGTGCTGCAGCGGGGTGATGCTGAACACGGTGTCGGCGGCCGACAGCGACGCCGACGACGCGGTGCCGAACGCCGACAGCGCCCAGCGCCGGTTGGTGATCCGGTGGGCCCGCAGGTGCTCGCCGTCGCCGGTGAAGCACACGAACGCCAGGTCGCCCGCACGTCCCGGGTTGGGCCGGTACCAGCCGGGCACCGCCACCCGGTCGGGGTCGATGCGCTCCATGTCGGTCAGCATGTCGGTCAGCATGTCGGTGAGCGCGTCGGTCGGCGCATCGGTCGGCGCATCGGTCGGCGCATCGGTCGGCGCATCGGTCGGCGCATCGATCGGCGCGTCGGCCAGGAGAAGGCCGCGCGTCCGGTCGCCCCGGGCCCGGCCGCCGCCCAGCAGGTACGCCCGGACGCCGGGCAGCGCGGCGGCGCGTTCGGCGTTCTGCGGGTCGGCGATGATCCGGTCCACCTCGCCCAGGGCCGCCTCGCGCGCCGGGTCGCCGTCGGGACGCAGCAGCACCGCCACGGCGCCCAGCCGGTTGAGCGCCGCCACCAGCGCCAGCGCGGTGGGCCGCGTCTCCATGAGCACCCCCACCGGGTCGCCCTGCCGCACCCCGATGTGGATCAGCCCGCGGACCACCGCGTCGATGCGCCCCTTGGCGGCGGCCTGCGTGTACGCGCGCCCCTGGTACAGGAAGAACACGTCGTCGGGGGCGCGGTCGGCCTGCTCGTCCAGCAGCAGCCCCATGGACATGCGCGTGTCGGCCTGGATGCGCTCCAGCCGCGCCAGCCGGGGCAGGTTCTGCCCGGCCTCCCGCGCGATCTGGCCGATCCCCTGGACGGCCCGCGCCGCCGTCACCACGGCCGACCGGGCGGCGTTCACCCCGATGCCGGCCGCCAGCTGCAGCCCGTACGCGGCCGCGCCGCCCGGCGGGGACGCCGCCGCCCGCTCCTCGCTTTCCAGCGGGCGCACGAGTTCGGGCAGGTCGCCGTCCCCGTCGCGCCACCTGACCCACTCGGCGACGGCGGGCCAGGTCCGGGAGACGGCCAGGCTCCCCACGACCAGCCCGAAGTGCCCCGCCCGCAGGGTCGCCCCGTACACCTCGGCGCGGGGCGCGGCGCGGCCGATGGCCCGCACCATGGCGGGCGGCGCGATCTCGTCGACCTCGCCGGCGAACGCCAGCACCGGGCAGGTGATGTCGGCCAGCGTCACCACCCGGTCGCCGATGACGAACCCGCCGGTCAGCATGCGGTTGTGCGCGACGAACTGGCGGATGAACTCCGCCAGCGCCGGGCCGGGCCAGGCCACCCAGCCCTCGCGCTCGATGAACCGGCGCTGCCGCTCGCGCGGCGCCAGCCGCTCCCGGTCGTGCAGCGCCAGCACGAAGCCGACCCGGCTGCGCACCGACTTGACCGGGCTGAGCAGCTGGAAGCCGGTGCGCAGCACCCAGCCGGGTACGGCGAAGCCGCGGATCAAGCCTTCGGGGATGCGGCCCGCGCCCTCGGCCGCCAGCCAGGCGGGCACCCCGAACGGCAGCCCCACGCTGGTGTCGGCCGGGCTGCCGAACGTCACCAGCGACGCGACGCCCTCGCTGCGCCGGTACGCCGCCGCCTGGTAGGCGAACATGCCGCCCTGCGAGTAGCCCGCGACGTGCACGTCCCGCCCGGTGGCCTTCCGGACCCGGTCGACCGCGTCGCTGACGGCCAGCACGTGGTCGGTGATGGTGCGCTCCAGCCCGCCCGGCTCCCGCTCCGGCGCGCCGAAGTCGACCACCCACGGGTCGGCGCCCAGCTCCCGCAGCACCCGCACCGCGCTGACCCGCGAGGAGATGTCGTACACCTCCGCCGTGATCATCAGCGGCGGCACGAGCAGCACCACGGGCCGGCCCTCGCCGTCGCCGGGGTAGTAGTGCCGCAGCCGGTAGACCCGCCGGGCGCCGACCACCTCGTACGGCGCGGCGTCCTCGCCGGTGTCCAGCCCGCCGAACCGGACCACCTCCAGCGCGTTCTGCGCGGTCGCCCCGAGGCGGGCGCCCAGGCGCAGCAGAGATGTCGTCACAGCGGGCATCGTCGGCCTTTCACAACGTCATGGACATCGTGTCCGCAACCGACGCCGCCGGTCAACGATCTACGTCGGCGGGACGATCCGCGCCCCGGGCATCTTCCCCGCCTGCAGCAGTTCCCACATGTGGCGGCGGCGCGGTTTGCCGCTGGAGGTCCGCTGGATCAGCCCGCCGCCCACCACGATCGTCAGCTCGACGTCGGCGCCGAGCCTGCGGCGCAGCGTCTCCCGCACGTCGCCGGCCCACGGCGCGTCGTTCGTCTCGGCGAACAGCGCCAGCCCCTTGGTGCCGGCGCCGGGCACGCCGACGACCACGATCCGGCCCTTGCCCAGCCCGGTCAGCTCGGCGATCTTGGCTTCCAGGTCCTCCACGTACACCGACCGGCCGCGCACCTTGATGCTGTCGCCCATCCGGCCGAGCACGAACAGCTGCCCCTCGTGGAAGAAGCCCGCGTCCCCGGTGTAGACGAGCCCGTCGCCGAACCGCGTCGACTTGCCCTCCGCGCCCGCGTAGTAGCCGGGGCAGGCGGACGCGCCGCCGACGACGATCTCCCCGAGATGCCCCTCGGGCAGCTCCCGCCCGTCGTCGTCCACGATCGTCACCGGCACGTCCGGCTGGGGCGTGCCGCAGCCGACCACCCAGCCCGCCTTGGCGCCCACCGACGCGGGGCCCAGCGTGTGGGAGTCCAGGACGCTCACCTTCCGCCCGAACTCCAGCGACTCGGGGTCGGGCCGCACCGCCAGCGGGTCGTCCCGGCGGGCGTCCGCGGTGACCAGCAGCGTGGTCTCCGCCATCCCGTACGCGGGCATGAACGTGTGCCGGGAGAACCCGAACGGCTCCACCAGCTGCGCGAAGACCTCCAGCGCGTGCGGGTCGATCGGCTCGGCCCCGATGATCGCGGTGCGCCAGCCGGACAGGTCGACGCCCTCTAGCTGCTCGGGCTTGACGCGCCGCGCGCAGTAGGCGTACGCGAACGGCGGCGCCGCGGTGTGCCTGGCCTCGGCGAAGCACCGCAGCCACCGCGCGGGGTCGCGGATGAACTGGTCGGGCCGCATCAGCCGCAGCCCGGCCTGCCGGGAGATCGGCGTGATGAAGCAGCCGATCAGCCCCATGTCGTGGTACAGCGGCAGCCAGGACGCCACCGTGTCGTCGTCCTGGAAGCCGGCCGTCCGGGTGATCAGCTCGACGTTGGCCTGCAGGTTCTCCCAGGTGACCATGACGCCGCGCGGCGCGCCGCTGGACCCGGAGGTGAACTGCAGCAGGGCCGGCTCCCCCGGCTCCCTGAGCTCGGCCTCCCGCTCCGCCTGCCGGGGGATCCACGGCTCGCCGGGCAGCCCCGCGTCCGCCATGGCCCGCCCGATCAGCGGGGCCAGGTCCGGCGACGCGATCGTCACCCGGGGCCGGGCCTGCCGCAGGATCGCCGCCACGTGCGCCACGTACTCGTCGCCGTCCTGGAACAGCGGCGGCGTCAGCAGGCACACCGTGGCACCGGCCGCCCACACCGCGAAGTAGGTCTCCACGCAGGTGAAGTCGGTCGGCAGGACGACGCACACCACGTCGCCGGGGGCCACGCCCGTCTCCAGCAGCGCCCCGGCCGTGCGCCGCGCCGCCGCGGCCAGCTCCCCGTAGTCGCGGAACTCCCAGCCGCCGTCGTCGGTCGCCAGGTGAACGCCGCGTTCGACATTCGGCTTGTCCAGCCAGTCCCGCAGGGCAGATGCCATGACGTTCCTTCCCGCCGAGTAAAAACTCGGGGGTAACTTCACCAGCGCCGAGGCATCCCGTCAACCGAAACGATCAGCGGCCTCAGGCCCGCGCGGGCCTGCGCACCGCCTTGGCGACGCCCCGCCACCCCAGCAGGAACAGCGCGGTGAACAGCGACGCCACCACGACGAACGAGACCGCCGTCCCCTGCCCCGAGACGACCCGCAGCACCATGCCCACCGCCACGGTGGACGCCCAGACCCCCACACCGGCGGGCACGAACGCCTCCGGCCGCCGCCACGCGCGCGTCACCAGCCAGCCCACCGCCAGCCCCACCAGGAACGGCCACGCCGTGCCCGCGATCCCGGTCAGGCTCGCCGCCTCCTCATGCGACGCCCGCCCGATCGTCACGAACACGAGCACACACACGGCATCCAGCGCCGCCGCCCCAACATTACGCACGCCCCCAGCATAAGAACCCCCACCGCTCCCCCACACAACCCCTCTGCCCTGCCCCAACCCCCAAGCCCGCCCCCCCGACGGGGAATCACCCCCAAAGGCCAGCGAACAAGCACCTGACACAGGCGAAGCCCCCGAACCCGACGGGCGAACAACCGGCAGGCCCCTTCGGGGCCCAGGTAACGAACCCCTCTGGGAACTCACGAAGCGTCCCCATGGACTGGACGAGTGTTCCCGGAACCCTTTAGGAGCAGGGGGAAGACACCGCGCACAAGTCCAACCCCCGGCGGACAGAACACCTCTCGGAAGCGCCACCAAGGTCAGCGAACAAGCACCGACATAGGCCGAGGCCCCGACCGGGGCCGCGGAACAAGGGACGAACGGCCGGGCACGCGTTCAGGAGCCCCAAGCACCCCAGGAAGCAAGCCAAGGGCCTATGGAGCCCAGGGAGCGCACGCAACGTGACCTGACGAGGTCCCAGGCGTCTCCCCGAAGTCATCAAGCTGACCTGGCACGCGCACGACGCGTGGTGCTCCTGGTCCTGGGGGCCGACACCACGCTCTCGTACTTCGACGACCGGGCCGGCAAGCCGTGGTCCGCCCCCCCGCGGGCGGGGCAGCGCGCTATGGCGGCAGGCGCACGCGGTGACCCCCGACCCCGGTATCGCGGTCGTGGCGTGGCTGGGGTATGCGGCGCCGCGCACGTCCAGCAGCGACGTACTGACCGATGTCACAAGCCCGACACCTGGCTGACGGAACACCTAGAGAAGGCTCCCCCGGTAGCTGGTGGAAGACACCCGCACAGGCCGAGGACGCCGAGTCGAACCCGCACGGGTAGGCGGTCCTGGGTGTCGGCCCCTATGAGCGAGAAAGCCCGGGGAACTGCAAAGCCCCCAGGGGCCTGTCGGGGTTCGAGGGCGTCGCCCCCGGCCGAAATGCGAAGAGGCCCCCGGGAAGCAAACCGAAGGCTTGCGAACAGGGGCCCCTGCCTAGTAGCGGGGGCAGGATTTGAACCTGCGACCTCTGGGTTATGAGCCCAGCGAGCTACCGAACTGCTCCACCCCGCGGCGACGGTCTTAACTCTATGGGTCCCGGGGGTGGCGTGCAAACCAATTTCGTTCGTGCCGCTCGGGTGGAGGGGCCGCGGTGTGTCGGCGCGCGCCGTGCCCATGCGGGATGAACGCTCCCGGCACCGGCACCCGCGGCCCATGTCCTGCCCGGTCGCGGCTGGGACAGCGCCAGTCCGGCGGCGGTCAGACGCGGATGGTCATGCCGTCGTTGCCGGCGACGTCGCGGCCGTCGTAGCCCTTGCCCGCCTTGAGCTTCCACACCGCGTCCGGGACGAGCCGCTTGCCGCCCGGGCGAGGTGGCTGAGGACGAGCCGTCCGACACCGGCCTTCTGCGCGCCCTCCCGGCCGACCCGCGTCACGTCGCTGTGGCTGTTCATGTGGTGCTGGATCTGGTCGGGCGTGAGGTTGCGGGCGGCCTTGACGATCTGCAGGTCGATGACCTCGTGGACGAGGACGTCGGCGCCGCGCGCCAAAGTGGCCGTGTCGGGGGTGATCGTGGTGTCGCCGCCGATCCGTGCTCGGTGTCGAACCGGAACGCGAAGGACGGGAACACCGGCGGGGGGCTCGACGAGGATGGCGGTGACCTTGACGTTGTCGTCGGACATCGCGGTGAACGGCTGCATCGCCGGGGCCATCGGGCCGCTTGGCCCCGCGCCGACCGACGGCGCGGCGATGTCATGGGGCCGGACCAGGTCGCGGATGTCGGGCCTGTCGGCCGCGGCGGACACCGGCCCCACGAACCGGGACACCGGCCCGCGCCGGACGACCAGGCAGGACATGCCCGGCAGCGTGCCGCGCAGGTACAGCGCGTCGGGTGTGCGGGTCGCCACGGCGAAGCCGAAGTCGCGGGCGAACATCTCGGCGCGGCGCAGGTCCGGCTTCTCGAACTCCAGCCACGCCAGGTCGACGTGCTGGAGGTGCACGGGCGGCTGATGGACGAGCGCACTGACCGCGGCCGACAGACACGAAGCGGCCCGCCCGGACGCATCCGGACGGGCCGCGTTCACATGCGAGGGTTCACAGGAGGTGCCTCATCGCCCGCTTGACGAAGTCGTTGCGGGCCTCGGTGGACAGCCCTTCGAGGCCGAAGCCGACGTAGACGGTGTCCTTGGTGACGACGCCGGCGCCTTCCTCGAAGGCCTTCTGGCTGCGCGTCCAGTCGTTGGCCGCCGGTGCCGACCCCTCGGGCGGGCCGGCGACGGTCCAGCCGCCGAGGTCGCTTTCGAAGGAGGTCTCGGCGAGGGTCTCCCCGCCGGAGGTGATCGCGACGTCGTCCAGGAAGACGCCCAGGCCCTGGGTGCCCCAGTCGCTGACGTAGGTGATCGACACCTCG
The DNA here is from genome assembly GCF_039539665.1 of Actinomadura keratinilytica. Taxonomy (NCBI): domain Bacteria; kingdom Bacillati; phylum Actinomycetota; class Actinomycetes; order Streptosporangiales; family Thermomonosporaceae; genus Actinomadura; species Actinomadura keratinilytica. The sequence goes on along the minus strand of NZ_BAABDO010000014.1, from coordinate 83,356 downwards.
ACCTTCTTACCGGCGTACGCCGACAGGTCGATCGACCATTCCTGGTAGCCGTTGGACTTGCCGCTGGCCGCGTGCCAGGTGCCGGTGGTGCCCGTGGGCGAGCAGTCCTGGCCCTGGTAGTGGTTCAGGTGCGGGTGCAGGGACCGCCATCCCGAGGCGCAGCTGTTGCCGGTGCCCTGCCGGGTGTGGCCGTTGGCGTCGGGCAGGGTCGTCCAGTCGTCCTGGCCTTCCGTGCGCGCCTCGACGAACAGGAAGTCCCAGTCGGCCTCGGTCTCGTACGAGGTGTGGAAGGTCAGCCTGCCGTCGCTGCGGCCGGTCAGGTCGATCGTGCGGGTGAGCCGCTTGTACGACACGTCGGCCTGGCCGCTGAAGGCGTACCAGTCGCCGGTCCGCGGGTCGTACGGGGCGCCGCCCGGCCGGTTCCACTTGATCGGCGCCTCGGCGGCGAACTGCGGGAACCGGTCCTTCGGCAGGAAGCTGGACGTGCTGAGGAACGAGGCGGTGTGGTCCTGGTTGCCCGCCGAGTCCCCGCCGTTCAATGGGGCCTGGAACCCGGCGAACTCGCCGCCCGCGCCGCTGACCGGGTACGGCTTGCCGTCCTGGCCGGTGCCGCCGTCGCTGACGTAGCTGTAGGCGCCCAGGTAGTACTGCAGGAAGTCGTTGAGCATCGGCAGGCAGGGCGGGTCGGAGGGCTGCGTGCACTCCGGCCGGCCTGGGGCGTCCGGCTCGTAGTAGTACGCGCCGTCGGCGCCTTGGGCGAACCCGGCGTACTTGCCGGTGAACAGCAGCTTGCCGCCCTCGTTGAGGTAGTCGCGGACGCTGAGCTCCAGGTCGAAGGCGAGCTTGGCGGCCGTTCCGGCGGGCTGGCCGGGCGCGCGCGGGACGATGTCGTCGCCGGTCTCCCAGACGACGGCCTTGTAGTGGCTCAGCACGCCCAGGTGGTGCGGTGCCTTGCGGCCGTTCTTGTCGACGTCGTAGACGTCGGGCCTGTGCCCGGCGGCCTTGAGGGCGTTGACGTACGCGGCGGCGTACTTGGCCTCCGTCGCGCCCTGGTCGGGGCTGGCTCCCGTGACGTCCTCGGCGGCGAGCACCAGGACGTCTCCGCCGATGTCCTTGGCGACCTTGTAGGTGAACCTCTGGCTGGAGACCTTCGTGCGCTGCTTGCGGGCCTCGAACCAGACCTCGACCTTGTCGCCCGGCTTGGTGCCGCGGACCGTGCCGCGGTATTCGGCGTAGTAGTGCCGTCCCTCGTCGCCGTACCGCTCGCCGCCCTTCCACTCGCGGACGGAGCCGGACCGCACGCGGCCGCCGTTGACGCGGTAGCGCAGCTTCAGGTCCTTCAGCGAGCGGCGGGCGGTCACCGCGACCGGCTGGGTCCTGCCGTGCGACACCTCGAAGGTGTCGGCGACCAGGTCGGGGGTGGTGACGCCGGTCACGGAGACGGGCCGGTCGGGCGTGTGCGCCGACTTGGCCGTGGCGACCGCCAGCGGGAGGTTCTTGGCGAACTCCTGCTGGATGAGCTTCTCGTCGTCCGGGAAGTGGAAGACGCTGGCGCAGTCCTCGGGCCGCCACTGGTCGTCGGGGTCGGCGGCGCTGGCGGTCTGGCAGGTGGACATCTCCGGCGTGAAGGTCAGCGTCCCGTACCGCTCGGTCATGTGGCCGTCGGTGTCGCCGTTGGTGATGTACAGCTCGGCGCCCAGGTCCGGGTCGTATCCGGGGACGGCGGGTTTGTCGTCGTCGCCGAGCAGCGCCTGGAAGATGTGGTCGTCCGGGCTGGGCGTCTGCTGCTGCCAGCCGACGCCGTACAGCAGCAGTTCCGCCGCCGAGTGGTAGTTGATCAGGAACTTGGGGCGGATCCGCTTGACGAAGGCGTCCTGCGCCTTGGTCTCCGGCTCCGACGCCGGCGCGGCGCCGCGGTAGGTCTGGCTGTCGGGCGACGGCGAGGACCCCTCGTTGTCGTAGCCCCACTTGTGCGGGAAGTTGCGGTTGATGTCGACGCCGTCCGCCGTGGTGAGCCGGCCGTCGCCGTCGTTGTCGCGCAGGTTCTTGCGCCACATCCGGTTGTCGGGGTCGAACGTCAGGTCGTAGCCGTCGACGTTGACGACCGGGATGAACCACAGGTCGGTGGTGTCGACCAGCTTGGTGATCTCCGCGTTCTTCCCGTAGTTGTCCAGGAAGTAGTGCAGCTGGCGGCGCACGGTCTCCGCGGTGATCCACTCCCGGGCGTGCTGGGTGCCCTGGTAGACCACGGCCGGACGCGAGCCGCGCTCGGGGTAGGTGCGGGCGCCCTTCGTCACCCGGACGGCGGTGATCGGCTTGCCCTTCAGCGATGTGCCGATGTCGACGGCCTTGGCGATCTTCGGGTGGGCGGCGGCCGCCTTGACGATCTCCTCGCGGATGTTCCCGGCACCGGAGTAGGGCCGGTACACCTTGCCCTGCTCCGCGAGCGTCCTGGCCCGCTGGCTGGCCGTCTGGCCGTTGACCGTCTTGAGGCGGAGGGGCACGCCCTTGGCCCGCAGCGCCTCGCCCTGCGCCCGGCTCATGGCGACCTCGATCGGGATCTTGCCGCCCGACGGCTTGCCGTGCGCGATGTCCTCGTGGTCGAGCCCGAGGGCCTTCAGCTGCTTGAACTGGCCCGCGGTGAGCTCTCCGGCGAACACCTCGATCTTGTCCTGGCCGCGCGTCCGGCCCGGTGCGGCGGCCGCCGGCGGGGCGACCAGCAGGCCCGCTCCGAGGGCCAGCGCGGCTACCGCAGAGATGGTTCTGCGCCTCACTGCGCCTCCAGAAAGGTGGGGGTTCTCGAGGAGCCCCCGCTCGGTCGGGACGCGCGCGGCACTCCCCGAGCAGCGAGGTGATCGTCATATGAGGCTTATCCGAAGGTCAACATCGAGTTTGAGCTTTGTTGACATCTGCCGGCTAGGCCGGACGAGATCTATGCAGCCGCTTCCGGCCAACCCCTGGATATCTCCCGCGCACCGGCTCCCACCGCCCCGACCTGCAAACGGAAGATCACGACCCGTGACCGCACCAGGCGCCCAGGGTGTAGTCCCCTGGCGAAAGCGAAGGGCCCCGGCGAGCAAACCCGAAGCCCCGTGGACAAGGGCCCCGCTCAACGCGGTCCCTCTTTGAGAGAAATGCCCGGAAGGCAAGCTGAAGGCTTGCAACGCCTACCTGCAAGGAGGATCGGGCGGAAGTTCCAGGGGGTCGCCCCCCTGGGCGAAAAGCGAAGAGGCCCCCGGGAAGCAAGCCAAAGCTCGCGAACAGGGGCCCCTGCCCTGACGGGGGTTCCAGGGGGTCGCCCCCCTGGGCGAAAAGCGAAGAGGCCCCCGGGAAGCAAACCGAAGGCTTGCGAACAGGGGCCCCTGCCTAGTAGCGGGGGCAGGATTTGAACCTGCGACCTCTGGGTTATGAGCCCAGCGAGCTACCGAACTGCTCCACCCCGCGGCGACGGCTCTAACTCTAGGGCATTCCGGAAGATCGGCCAAATCGACGCCCGCGGTGCCCCGCCGCGGCGCGCACGGGGCGGGTCAGCGGCAGGTGGGGACCTCGCCCTTGCCGGTGTTGATGGCGTTGAGCGCCTGGATGGTGCCGTTCAGCGTGTCGGCGCGGACGAGGCGCAGGCCGTCGGGGCGGGCCTTGAGGGCGTCGGCGCAGTTGTCGGCGGGGGTGAGGAAGATGGTGGCGCCGGCGCGGCGGGCGGCGATCATCTTCTGCTGGATGCCGCCGATGGGGCCGACCTCGCCCTCGGCGGTGATGGTGCCGGTGCCGGCGATGAACTTGCCGCCGGTGAGCGAGCCCGGGGTGAGCTTGTCCACGATGGCCAGGGAGAACATCAGGCCGGCGCTGGGGCCGCCGACGTCGCCGACGCTGATGTCGACCTTGAACGGGAACTTGTACTGGTCGGACAGCACGATGCCGACCACGGGACGGCCGCCGTCGCCCGCGGCGGTCCGCAGCGTGACCTTCTGCTCGGCGCCGGAGCGGCGGACCGTCACGGTGACCGGGTCGCCGGCCTTGCGCTTGCCCATCAGCTCGGTGGCGGCGCCGACGCGCTCGACCCGGGTGCCGTCGACGGCGACCAGCTCGTCGCCGGGGCGCAGCCGGCCGTCGGCGGGACGGCCCTTCTGCACCGCGTCGATGACGATGCGGGTGGAGATCGGGATGTTCAGCTGGCGCAGCGCGGCGGCCTGGGCGGTCTCCTGCGAGTCGCGCATCTGCCGGGTGTTCTCCTCGTCCACCTGCTTCTGCGACTCGTTCCGCGGGAAGATCGTCTCCTCGGGGACGATCGCCACGTCGCCGTCCAGCCAGCCGCGCAGGGCGGTGAACAGGTCGATGCGCGAACCGGGGCCGCCGCGGTAGGTGACGGTGGTGAAGTTCAGGTGCCCGGCGTCGGGGTACACCCGCCGGCCCTCGATCTTGACCAGCTCTTCGCCCTTGTCGTTCTCGCCGAGGGTGTTGCTGGTGGGGCCGGGCATCAGCGCGACGTACGGCACCGGCAGCAGCGAGCCGACCAGCGCCAGCACCATGACCAGGACGCTGGCGACGGCGAGGGTGACCGCGCGGCGAGACGACATGTGCGGCTCCTGGGCTCCTAGGTCAAGCGGCCGCCGGAGGGGCGGTCGGGTGGTCGGTGGGGCGTGGGCCGGGCGGCGGCGCCGGGGCCGCGGGCACCGGTGTGCGGCTGCGCCGCCCCGTCAGCAGGCCCCGACCCATTCGTCGCCGCCGTCGGCGAACGTCTGGTGCTTCCAGATCGGCACCTGGGCCTTGAGGTCGTCGATGAGCCTGCGGCAGGCGTCGAACGCCTCCCCGCGGTGCGCGCAGGCCGCGGCCACCACCACGGCCAGGTCGCCGATCTCCAGTTCGCCGACCCGGTGCACGGCGGCCAGCGCCTTGACCGGGAAGTCGGCGGCGACCTTCTCCATCACGGTGCGCAGCTCGCGTTCCACGGTGGGGTGGGCGCTGTACGACAGGCGGCTGACCGCGCGGGCGTGGTCGTGGTCGCGGACGGTGCCGACGAACACGGCCGTCCCGCCCGCCGCCGGATCACCGACGGCCTCGAGCACCTCGGCGACCGACAGGGGGGTGTCTCGGACGGCGACCAGCCTGATGACCTCGCTCACGCTCCGCAGGTTACCGCCCGAAGGACACGCCCGGTTCGCCCGGAGTGCACCACCCGGCCCGCGCGGGGCGGCTGGCCGCCGGTCAGGCCGGGTCGGCCGCGCCGGGTTCGGCGTCGGATCCGGCGGCGTCGGGTGCGGCGTCGGGCTCGACGTCGGGCTCGAACGTGGCGACCAGGGCGTCGGCCAGGCCGGGGACCAGGTCGGGGCCGACCAGGACCTCGTCGTCGTTGTCGTGGCGGCGCAGCCGCAGCGCCGAATGGCGGGTGCCGTCGCGCAGGACGCCGACGACCATGCGCACGTCCTCGCGGTCGGGGTGCTCGGCGGCCCAGGCGGCGGCCTCGGCCTCGTCCTCGGGGATGTCCTGCTCGGCCTCGGGCGGCAGCACCATCCGTTCGATCACCAGCGCGCAGCCTTCGACCGCGTCCGGCCAGGCGATGGCGGCCAGCGACTCCTCCACCGTGCCGCGGTCGGGCAGCCGGTCCTGTTCCAGGGCGGCCAGGGTCTCCACGTCGGGCGCCAGGCCGAGCCGGTCGGCCAGGTCGGGTTCGGCGCGGCGCAGCTCGGAGCTGCGCACCAGCGCGTACAGCTTGGGCGGGGCGTCCCATCCCTCCTGCGCCGAGTGACGTTCCAGGTCCAGGACGACTTCTTCGAGAAGACTGCTCACGGGTCCATCTTCGCGCGAGCGCGGGGCGCCCGCGTCCACGGCGGACACCGGTCACCTTCCGCGACCCCGCGGGCACGCACCGCGCTTTTCCTCGACGGTCCTCGCGTACACGTGCGGGAACCCCCGGCCGACTCGATAAGTTGCATAGACAGCACCGGCAGGTCTGCCGGTGGGGACGACACCTTGAACGGAGGGGCCGCCCTTGACGTTCCGGACACCCGGGTTCGGGCGACGGCTCGGCACGGGCCGGACCCGGCTGGTGCTGCCGGTCCTGGTGACCCTGGCAGTGCTTCTGGTCGCGTATCTGATCTTCACGTCGGTCTACACCGACCTGCTGTGGTACCGCTCGATCGACTTCTCGAAGGTCTACACCACCCAGCTGTGGGCCAGGATCCTGCTGTTCGTCGGGTCGGGCCTGCTGGTGGCGCTGGTGGTGGGCGCCAACATGGTGATCGCCTACCGGCTGCGCCCGCCGTACCGGCCGCTGTCGGTGGAGCAGCAGGGCCTGGAGCGCTACCGCACGGTGGTCGACCCGCGCCGGCGGCTGATCACCGGGGGGCTGCTGGGGCTGCTGGGGCTGCTGGCGGGGTCGTCGGTGGCCGGGCAGTGGCCGGTCGTGCTGGCGTTCCTCAACCGCACGTCGTTCGGTGTGAAGGACCCCCAGTTCCACCGCGACGTGTCGTTCTACGTCTTCACCTATCCGTTCGTGCGGCTGGTGCTGGGCGTGGTGTTCGCCACCGTGGTGCTGTCGCTGCTGGCCGCGGTGGCCGTCCACTACCTGTACGGGGGGCTGCGGCTGCAGGGCCCGGGCGACAAGGCCAGCCCGCCCGCGCGCGCCCACCTGTCGGTGCTGGCGGGGCTGTTCATCCTGCTGAAGGCGGTGGCGTACTGGTTCGACCGGTACGGGCTGGTGCACTCCGAGCGGGGGGTGACGACCGGCGCGTCGTTCACCGACGTCAACGCGCTGCTGCCGGCCAAGACGATCCTCGCGGTGATCGCGCTGATCTGCGCGGCGCTGTTCGTGGGGAACATCGTCCGGCGCGGGATGATGCTTCCAGGCGTGGGCTTCACGCTGCTGGTGCTGTCGGCGATCCTGGTCGGCGGGGTGTACCCGCTGCTGATCCAGCAGTTCCAGGTGCGGCCGGACGAGCTGGCCAAGGAGCGCCAGTACATCCAGCGCAACATCGAGTTCACGCGCAAGGCGTACGGCGTCGACAAGGCGCAGGTCGTCCCGTACGGCGGGCAGGCCGAGAGCGATCCGGACAAGCTGAAGCAGGCCAAGGACGAGCTGAAGGGCGTGCGGCTGCTCGACCCCGCCGTGGTCGGCCCGACGTTCCAGCAGCTGCAGCGGGTGCGGCCGTTCTACCGGTTCCCCGACTCGCTGGACGTCGACCGCTACAAGATCGGCGACCAGACGGTGGCCGCGGTGGTGGCGCTGCGGGAGCTGTCCAGCGCCCCGGCGGGCCAGCGCAGCTGGGTGAACGACCGGATGGTCTACACCCACGGCTACGGGTTCGTGTCGGCCTACGGCGACCGGTTCGCGCAGGGCGGCATGCCGGAGTTCCTCACCAAGGACATGCCGGTCAACGCCGCTTCGCAGATCAAGGTGGAGCGTCCGGAGATCTACTTCGGCGAGTACTCGCCGCTGTACTCGGTGGTCGGCGGCCGCGGCCAGCAGGAGCTGAACTACCCCGACAACAGCCAGGACGGGCAGGCCAGCACCACCTACGCGGGCCGCGGCGGGGTGCCGATCGACTCGCTGTTCCACAAGCTGCTGTACGCGACGAAGTTCCAGGAGAAGAACCTGCTGCTGTCCGGGGGGATCAAGGACGGCGCCAAGATCCTCTACAACCGGAACCCGCGGGAGATGGTGCAGCGGGCCGCGCCGTGGCTGACCCTGGACGGCGACCCGTACCCGGCGGTGGTGAACGGCCGCATCATCTGGATCCTGGACGGTTACACCACGTCCAACAACTACCCGTACTCCGAGCGCATGAGCCTGGGCGACGCCACCCGCGACACCATCACCGACACCCGGTCGGCGGTGGCGCGGCAGGCCAACGACCAGGTCAACTACATGCGCAACTCCATCAAGGCCACGGTGGACGCCTACGACGGCACGGTGACCCTGTACCAGTGGGACACCCAGGACCCGGTCGCCAAGACCTGGATGAAGGTGTTCAAGGGGACGGTGAAGCCGCGCGGCAGCATCCCGGCCGAGCTGGAGAGCCACTTCCGCTACCCGCTGGACCTGTTCAAGGTGCAGCGGCAGGTGCTGGCCAAGTACCACGTCACCGACCCGGCGGCGTTCTACAACGCCGAGGGCTTCTGGGAGGTGCCGGAGGACCCGGGCGCCAAGGGGCGCCGCCAGCCGCCGTACTACCAGAGCCTGCGGATGCCGGGCGGCGGCACCGAGGAGTTCGCGCTGACCACGGTGTTCAACCCGCGCGGCACGCCGAACCTGGCGGCGTTCATGTCGGTCAACTCCGAGCCCGGCGCCGACTACGGCAAGATCACGATCTTGCAGACGCCGCGGACCCCGCCGTCGCAGGGCCCCGGGCAGGTGCAGAACTCGTTCGAGACCGACCAGCAGGTCAAGCAGATCCTGACCCAGCTGCGGCTGGCCAACACCCGGACGATCGCCGGCAACCTGCTGACCATCCCGTTCGCGGGCGGCATGCTGTACGTCGAGCCGATGTACGCGATGGCCGCGGGCGGCGAGGAGCAGCAGCCGTATCCGCTGCTGCAGCTGGTGCTGGTGCGCTACGGCGACCGGATCGCCTCGGCCAACACGCTGCAGGAGGCGCTGGACAAGCTGTTCGGCGACAGCGGCGGGTCCACCGCGCCGCCGTCCGACCAGGGCGACCGCAAGCAGCGGGAGGACGGCAAGCAGCAGGGCGACGTGCAGCTCAGCGCGGAGGCGCAGCGCGCCATCGACGAGCTGCGGGACGCCGTGGCCGACTTCGACAAGGCGCAGCGCAACGGCGACTTCGCCGGGATGGGCGAGGCGTACAAGCGGATCCAGGCGGCGCAGCGGACGCTGTCGGAGCAGGCGTCCGCCGGTTCCCGCCCGTCGTCGGGGTCGAGCCCGTCGCCGTCCGGGAGTCCGTCTCCGTCGGCGTCGCCGTCGGCCGGAGGCTGACCCCGCCTGCCTCCACGCGCGCAAAGGGCCCGGGTGCCCGCCCCTGGGGGCGGCCCCGGGCCTCGCGTTTCCGGGGAGCCGGGCGGTCAGCGGCGGCGGCGCCGCGCACGGCGGATGGCGGCCGCGGCGCCGATCGCGGCGACCGTGGCGCCCGCGGCGGTGGCCATGGTGGCCTCCCGGCCGCCCACCCGGCGGCCGACGACGGCGCGCCGCCCGGCGGTCTCCTCCAGCAGGACGCGCAGCGCCGAGGCGTTGTCGTAGGCGGGTTTCCAGCCCGCGGCCCGCAGCCGGGCGCAGTCGACGACCCAGGGGTAGGCGACGTAGTGCAGGTCGGTGGCGGGCGCCGGGGTCATGCCGAGGCGGTGCAGCCGCTGCGCCATGCCGAAGGTGACGGCGGCGGGCAGCTCGAAGCGCCGCTTGCCGGTGATCTCCTGGACCTCGTCGGAGCCCAGCCAGCCGTCGCAGCCGACCGCCAGCGGCCCGTCCAGGTCCTCCACCACGACCAGCTCCAGCGCGGCGGCCAGGTCCTCGATGTGGCAGAACTGCCAGCCGGGCGCGCAGCCCTTGACCGACAGCAGCCGGGGCGCCTCGAAGTGCCGGGTGATGACGGTGTCGACGCCCGGGCCGACCAGCGCGGCGGGCCGCACCACGGTGACGCGCAGCCCGGGATGGCTGACGGCGGCGGTGCCGGCCAGCTCCTCCATCTCCAGGTAGTCGCCGGCGATGCTGCTGTTGGCCTCGGCGGCCAGCGGGGCGTCCTCGGGCAGCGGCACCGGGTTGTCGGGCGACGCCCCGTACACCATGGCGCTGGTGACCAGGACCACGCGGCGCACGCGGGCGGCCGCGGCGGCGGTCACCACGGTCTGCGCGCCGCGCACGTTGTGGGTGCGGCGCTCGCGCGGGTCGGTGTCGGGGGACGCGTCGACGTCCAGGTGGACCAGCACGTCCACGTCCGACAGGCGGTGCGACAGCAGCGGGTCGAGGACGTCCACGACGCGCCAGGTGGCGCCCTGGACGTCGCCGCGCTGCGCGTCCACCGCGACCACCTTGCGGATCTCGGCGCGCTCGGCCAGGCGGGCGGCCAGCAGCCGCCCCGCGCCGGCGGCCGCCCCGGTCACGGCGACGACCGGGCCGGTGCTACGCCGAGGGCGAACCTTGCCCGTTGCCACGGAGCTGCCCCCTTCCCTGTGTACGCGAGTTCGCCGGGACCGGCTAACGTTGCGGATATGAGCCCATCATGCATCCCAGGGGCGAACCGATGAGCAGCACTCCCTTCGGCTTCAACCGTCCCGGCGACGGCGACGACGACAGAGGCGACAAGGACAAGCCCCAGGATCCGTTCCAGGCCATGGGCGACATGCGGCAGTTCGCCGACATGCTGCACCGCTTCGCCGACATGATCGGCAGTGTGCAGCCCGGGGCCGGGGCCGCCGGGCCGCTGAACTGGGATCTGGCCAAGAACATAGCCCGCCACTCCGTGGTGGAGCAGGGCGACCCCTCGGTTGTGGACGCCGAGCGCCGCCAGGTCGAGGAGGCGCTGCGGCTGGCCGACCTGTGGCTGGACGAGGGCACCACGCTGCCCGCGGGCGTGCAGAAGCCGCAGGCGTGGAGCCGGTCGGAGTGGATCGAGCAGACCCTGCCGGTGTGGGGGCAGGTGTGCGACCCGATCGCCGAGCGGATGGTCGAGTCGATGGGCGGCACGCTGGGCTCGGGCGGCATCCCCGCCGACGTGCAGGCGATGGCGGGGCCGCTGATCGGCATGGTCAAGCAGATGGCCGGGGCCATGGTGGGCGGTCAGACCGGGCAGGCCCTCGGCGCGCTGGCCCGCGAGGTGGTCGGCTCGTCCGACGTTGGGCTGCCGCTGGCGCCGGACGGCGTGGGCGCGCTGCTGCCGGCCGGGGTGGCCGCGTTCGGCGAGGGCCTGGAGGTGGCGGCCGACGAGGTGCGGCTGTACCTGGCGCTGCGCGAGGCCGCGCACCAGCGGCTGTTCGCGCACGTCCCGTGGCTGCGGTCGCATCTGCTGGGCGCGGTCGAGGAGTACGCGCGCGGCATCACCGTCGACCTGTCGGGCATCGAGCGGGCCGTGCAGGGCCTGGACCTGAGCGATCCGGAGGCGATCCAGCGGGCGCTGGGCGGCGAGATCCAGCTGCAGCCGGAGGAGACGCCGCGGCAGAAGGCGGCGCTGGCCCGGCTGGAGACGACGCTGGCGCTGGTCGAGGGCTGGGTCGACACGGTGGTCAACGAGGTCGCCGGGGGCCGGCTGCCGAACGCGGTCAAGCTGGCCGAGGCGGTGCGGCGGCGCCGCGCCACCGGCGGCCCGGCCGAGCGGACGTTCGCCACGCTGGTCGGTCTGCAGCTGCGGCCGCGGCGGCTGCGCGAGGCGGGGGCGCTGTGGCGGATGCTCACCGAGGTGCGCGGGGTGCAGGGCCGCGACGCGGTGTGGGAGCATCCCGACCTGCTGCCGACCGCCGACGACCTGGACGACCCGCAGGGGTACGTGCACGGCCGTCCCGAGGCGGAGGGCCTGGCCGACCTGGACATCTCGGCCTTCACCAAGCACCTGCGCAAGGACGCCCCCGAAGGCCCGGCCGACGGGAAGAACGCCGCGAAGGACGCCGAGAAGGACGAGGGCGGCGAAGGCCCCGGCGGCACGGGCGCCGGCGACGACGGTTCCGGGTCCCGCTCGTGAGGTGGGGGTTCGGCCACGGCTTCGGCGGCGGCCACCGGGTCAACGGATGCGTGTACGCGCCGGGGGCGGCCACGGCCGTGATCCGGCGCCGGGCGGCGCGGACCGCCGGGCTGTGCTGGCAGCGGCCGCTCGACCAGGAGCGGCGGCGGTGGCATCCGGCCAATTCCCGGTATCCGCGCGTGGGCAGGACGTGATCGGCGCCCCATGACCTCCGTCTCCCCTGGCGCCGCGCTGCGCGCGGACGCGATGCGGGTGCTGGACGCCTGGCGGGCGCCCGACTCCGAGCAGGACCGGTTGCGCCGCGAGTTCCTGCGGCACCTGGAGAGCCACCGCGACGGCATGTGGCGGGAGTGCGCGGCCGGCCACCTCACGGCCAGCACGATCGTGCTGGACGCAGACGCCTCGCGGGTGCTGCTGACCCTGCACCGCAAGATCGGCGGATGGCTGCAGCTCGGCGGGCACTGCGAGCCGGGCGACGCGACGCTGGCGGACGCGGCGCTGCGCGAGGCGACGGAGGAGTCGGGCATCGCCGGGCTGCGGCTGACGCGGCCCTGGCCCGTCCAGCTCGACCGGCACGCGGTGCGCTGCCATCCGCAGGGTTCGTGGCATCTGGACGTGCAGTACGCGGCGGTCGCCCCGCCGGGCGCGCGGCACCGGATCAGCGAGGAGTCGGCGGATCTGCGGTGGTTCGCGCCGGACGCGCTGCCCGAGACGGCCGACGAGGTGGTCCGCCGCCTGGTCGCCCGGGCGCTCAGCGGCTGAGCGGGCGGCCTTCGAGCAGGGCGCGGGTGTTCTCCCAGCCTTCCAGGCCGGGGTCGAGGCGGCCCAGGTCGTCCCGGGTGCGCAGGCGGTGCCAGGCGGGCCCCTGCGGCACCAGGCCGGGACGCGGCGCGGCGGCGCGCAGCCGGGCCAGCGCGTCGGGGGTGTCGAGGCCGGTCTCGCGCAGGGCCGCGGCCAGCCAGTCCGGCAGCGGCAGCCGGGCGGCCAGGGCGACGAGCCCGCCGCCGTCGGCCCGGCAGGCGGCGGCCGGGGCGTGCCCGAGGGCGCGCAGCAGCTTGCCGATGTGCAGTCCGGGAAGGTCGGGGGCGTCGGCGGCCAGCAGCACCGCCTCGGTGGCGCCGAGCGCGTGCAGCGCGGTGAACGCGCCGGTCAGGGTGGGTTCGCGGACGATCGGCGTGCCGGGCCAGGTGACCGCTTCGGCGTCGGGCTGGTCGGGCGGGTCGAGGACCAGCGCGGGGGTGACCAGGTCGAGCCCGGCGGCGATCTCGTAGGTGTCCTCCAGCAGCGCCAGCCGGAACTCGCCGGGGTCGACGCCCGGCGGGGCCGCGCCGGCGCCGGCGTCCTGCCGCGTGGCCAGCACCGCCACGTACGGGTCGCGCCGCGGCGGGGCCTCGGTCACCCGGCGACCTCGCGCAGCTCCTCGTCCTCGGCCTCCAGCGGCAGGTGGGCGGCCGCCGCGACGCCTTCCAGGTAGCCGCGGGCGCGTTCGGCCTTGGGGTAGTTGGCCACCAGTTCCCAGAAGCCGGGGCCGTGCCCGGGGACGATCAGATGGGCCAGCTCGTGCACCAGGACGTAGTCGACCACCCAGGGGGGCATGCCGCGCAGCCGGGTGGACAGGCGGATGGTGCCGTCGTCCGGCGTGCAGGAGCCCCAGCGGCTGCGCTGGTTGCCGACCCATCGCACGCTGACCGGCTCGACGCGGCCGCCGAGGTAGCGGCGGGACAGCTCACAGGCGCGCGCCTGCAGGTCGGCGTCGGTGGGACGGCGGCGGCGTTCCTTCTCCGCCAGCCGTTCCAGGATGGTGGCTATCCACTGTTCCTCTTCCGCCTTGGAGAGCCGCGAGGGGAGCATCACCACGACTTTGTCCCCGTCTCGGTAGGCGGACACCGTCCGCCGGCGTCGGCTGCTACGACGGACCTCAACATTTGGCGGCACGCCAGAACGGTACCTAAGTTTTTGCGTCCTCCACAGGGGGTGTTTAGCAACACCGCAGGTCAGGGCCCTTGTTTTTACCAGTCCGCGCCCTGTTTCCACAGCGGAAGACGATCTTGTCCACAGGCCCGCGGCGGCCTGCCCCCAGGGGCCTGCGCCCTGTTCCGCGAGGTCGGCGGGGCGGCGCCGCCCGTGACGAACGTCACTTCCGCGGCCGGAGACCGGCCGGAGCGTTCCGCCGCGATCGACGGGGTACGTAACGGATCGGTCACAGTCGGTGGGGTCCGCGGGTGCGGGCTCGTTCCACCGGACCGGACTTCGGGGGGCACAGTGATCAGGTACAGGCGGAGAAGACGGACGGCGCCCGGGCACGGCGTTCCCGGGGCCGCGGGCATGCCGCGGCACGGGGCCAACGGTGCGCACGGGGCCGTCCGCAAGGGCGCGCGGCGCGCGGAGAAGCGGTCGGCGGGCAGGCGGTGGACGGTGGCGCGGATCGGGGGCGGCGTCGCCGGGGCCGCGCTGGGCAGGATGGCGGGCCGGATGCTCGCTCCGCTGGCGCGCGGGGCGGCCCGGCGTCTCGGACTGCCTCCCAGGGCCGTCACCTGGCTGGTGCAGACGGCGGCGCCGGTGGTGGCGTCCCTGGCGGCCGAGCGCATGGCCGTCCGCAGGAGCCGCCGCGACCGCGACGCGGGCCATGCCCCCGGCGGACGCGCGGCGCCGCGGCACGGGACGGACCGTCGCCACCACAGGCCCCGCGCCGGATCGGGGCACGGGCCGCGGCACAGCGGTGAACCACCCGGCCCCGTCCGTCTCGGCGGTCGCGGCGACCCGTCCCGAGGCGGCGGCCGCCGCCCCCGGACCGCCACGTGAGAAAGCGCACACTTACTTCATTGGCGCAGTTCACGCGGGGGTGAGCGGCTCCGGCCACGGCCCGTCCCGGCAATCGTTGTGGCGCGAACGACCGCCATCCCCGACAATGTCACCGTGAGCGATCTCCCCCGCCGCGCGGTGACGCGGTCCGCAAAACTCGCGACCCTGCCCCTCGGCTTCGCCGGACGCGCCGCGCTCGGGGTGGGCAAGCGCACCTTCGGCAAGCCGGCCGAGGCGGTCGCCGTCGAGATCCAGCAGCGCACCGCCGAGCAGCTGTTCAAGGTGCTCGGCGAGCTCAAGGGCGGGGCGATGAAGCTCGGCCAGATGCTGTCGATCTTCGAGGCGGCGCTGCCGCCGGAGATCGCCGGCCCCTACCGGGCCACGCTGACCCGGCTGCAGGAGGCCGCGCCGCCGCTGCCCGCCGCCACCGTCCACCGGGTGCTGGCGGACGGCCTCGGCGAGGACTGGCGCGACCGCTTCCGGGAGTTCGACGACACCCCCGCGGCCGCCGCGTCCATCGGGCAGGTGCACCGCGGCGTGTGGGAGGACGGCCGCGCGGTCGCCGTCAAGGTGCAGTATCCGGGGGCGGGCAAGGCGCTGCTCAGCGACTTCAACCAGCTGTCGCGGCTGGCCAAGCTGTTCGCCGTGCTGATGCCGGGCCTGGACGTCAAGTCGATGCTGGCCGAGCTGCGCGAACGCGTCGCCGAGGAGCTCGACTACGCCCTGGAGGCCGAGTCGCAGCGCATCGTGCACGAGGCGTACGCCGACGACCCCGACTTCTACATTCCCGCCGTGGTCGCGCAGGCCGACGACGTGCTGGTGACCGAGTGGATGGAGGGCGTCCCCCTCTCGAAGATCATCACGGACGGCGACCAGGAGGAACGCGACCACGCGGCCCTGCTGTACTGCCGTTTCCTGCTGTCCGGCCCGCGCCGCAGCGGCCTGCTGCACGGCGACCCGCACCCGGGCAACTTCCGCATCCTGGACGACGGCCGGCTCGGCGTGATGGACTTCGGCGCCGTCGACCGCATCGCACCGGAGTTCCAGTACCGGCTGGGGCGGCTGCTGCGCATCGGCACCACGGCCGGGATCGACGAGATCGAGGACGCGCTGCGCCGCGAGGACTTCATCCGCGAGGGCGTCACCATCGACGCCGAGGCGCTGCACGCGTTCCTGGCGCCGATCACCGAGCCGTTCATCACCGACACGTTCAAGTTCACCCGCGAGTGGCTGCGCGACATGGCCGCCCGCGTCACCGACCTGCGGCCGACCAATGTGGTCCGCCAGCTGAACCTGCCGCCCGAGTACGTGATCGTGCACCGCGTCCTGTCGGCGGGCACCGGTGTGCTGTGCCAGCTGGAGTGCGAGATCCCGGCCCGCGCCGAGTCGCTGCGCTGGATCCCCGGCTTCGCCGACGGCTCCGAGGCGCCCGACGCTGCGGACGCGGTGGACGCAGACCGGCCGGACGACGACGAACTCGCCGGCTGACCGCCGGCCTCCCGGAGCACGGAGCGGGGCCCCGCGCACTGACGAGGTGCGCGGGGCCCCGCTTCTCGCAGCGCCCGGCGGAGGCGTAGGACCGCCGGGCGCTCTCCCCGCCCGCCGGGAGGCGCCCCGCCCGTCAAACCATCCCGAAGAACGGGCTCGTCGGGCGCCTGCGACCGGCGGGCTCCGGTAACGCCTGGCGCGTGCCGTCCGTCCACGGCCGCCCCCGTGGGCCGCGGACTCCGGCGCGCGGTCAGCCGAGCAGGGCCCGGCGGACCCGGGCCGGCCGGACGCGGTCGTCGCGGCGGGCGCGGCGCACGGCCAGCTCGCGGGCGGCGGCCCGGCGGCGCGCCGCCTCGTCGAGGGTGAGGGTCCGGCCCCGCACCGCGGGCGCGGGTGCCCGGTCCCGGACGTCCATGGTCATGATGTCCCCCTGGTGGCCGGGGGTGCGGCCCCCTGGTGGGAGCCGCACTCCCCGGCCTACGCGGCTGAGTGTCGGCATTGCGGTCTTCGGCGGCCCGGTGCGGGCCGCCCCGGGTGTCACACCCCGGCTCCGTCCGGCAGCGGGTTCTTGCGCGGACGCCCCCGCGGCCGCTTGCGCGGCACGACGACACCGCGGACGAACAGCTCGCCGCCCCACACGCCCCAGGGCTCCTTGCGCTCCAGGGCTCCGGCCAGGCACGCCTTGCGGAGCGGGCACTCCAGGCAGAGCGACTTGGCCAGCTCGACGTCGGCGGGGTCCTCGGCGAAGAACAGCTCCGGGTCGGTCCGGCACGGAAGCGTGAGGTCCTCCTCGCTCATCGCGAGCGCCCCCTGCATCACGGTCACCCTTGCTTCCTCTCGTTGGATCTCAACGGTCGTGTCGGTGGGTTGTCTGGGCAAAAGAGAAGGGCCGCGGATCCGGTGTGCGGATCCGCGGCCCTGGGGGCTCTCCGGTGCTGCTAGACCGGTCGCCTCCAGGGATGCGGACCCGACACGCCACCCTTCATGGCGATGAAGGAGGCGCCCACGTGGGACGGGGCCGGAACCATGAGGTCGTCGCCTTCGAGAAGCCGTTCAAAGACACTCCACCCCTGCTTGTTCCGGACGCGCTGCACGCGGCACAGATCGCGCTGATCGGCGGATGCGCGCAGTCGCAGGGACCACGCTCCGCCATTGACCAGAGCCGCCTCGCCGCCGGGCAGGGAGCCCGAGGCGGCGCCGGCGAACACGCCGGAATACGCCGGCAGGGCGCCAGGACGCGGCATGGTCCGGGTGGCCGGCTTCGCGTTGCGGAAGGTCGTCGAGATCACCGGACTGCACACCACCTCTCTGGCTCCTCGGGGCCCCGACCCGGAACACGATCCGGTCGGCAGGGCCGTCTGAATGCTCGCGTTCGAGCGTACGGGTACTCGCTCGAACCAATCAAGGTATTTTTGACCTGCGGTTTTGTGGGTGAATTCACCCGTTGCGGACAGAACCGGTGCGGCGCGGCGATCGTCTAAGGGGATGCCGAAGGCACCGCACTGGCCGGAACCGGGATACCCGGCGCCCTTCACCCGAAAACCACCGGCCGCTCGCGGCCGCGGAGCTTCGGCCGCCGCCCTCCGGGCCGGGGTGCGTGCCGGCCTTCCCGCCGGGTGCCGATGGGAAGGGGGGACGGTGTCCGCGCAGCGCGGCCGTCCGTGCCCGGCAGATGATCGGGTACACCGCGCGGTGCCCGTCCGCGCGTCTGAGGACGACGGCAGAGGCCGGCTCGTCAGGAGTCGCCGACCCGGATCAGCCCCTCCTGCATCACCGACACGACCAGTTCCCCGGAGCGGGTGAAGACCTGCCCGCGGGCCAGGCCGCGGGCGCCGCCGGCGAACGGGGTGTCCTGGTAGTACAGCAGCCAGTCGTCGGCCCGGAACGGGCGGTGGAACCACATGGCGTGGTCCAGGCTGGCGCCCATCGTGCGCTTGTCGCCCCAGGCCAGGCCGTGGTTGAGCAGGACGGTGTCCAGCAGCGTCATGTCCGAGGCGTAGGTCATCAGGCACACGTGCAGCATCGGGTCGTCGGGCAGCTCGCCGTCGACCCGCAGCCACACCTTGGACTCGGGGGTGGCCAGCGCCGGGTCCTTGGCGGCCTCCCAGGTGAGCGGGGTGGCGTGCCGGACGTCGAACGGGCGCCGGCCGACGAACTCGGCGGCGGCCCGCTCGCCGAAGATCGGGGTGAGCCGGTCCAGCGCGTTCGGCAGCGTCTCCGGGTCGGGCGCCTCGGGCATGGCCGCCTGGTGGGTCGGGCCGTCCTCGACGATCTGGAACGACGCCGACAGGCTGAAGATCGCCTTGCCGTGCTGGATGGCCAGCACCCTGCGGGTGGTGAAGGACCGCCCGTCCCGGACCCGGTCCACGGTGTAGACGATCGGCACCAGCGGGTCGCCGGGCCGGATGAAGTAGGCGTGCAGCGAGTGCACCGGCCGGTTGACCGGGACGGTCCGCCCCGCCGCGACCAGCGCCTGGCCCGCGACCTGCCCGCCGAACACCCGCTGCTGGCGCGCCTCGGGGCTGCGGCCGCGGAAGATGTCGTTCTCGATCTGCTCCAGGTCCAGCAGATCGAGCAGCTCCTTCAGGGACTCCTTCACGGCCGATAGTCTCCCAAACCCCCCGGTGTGGCAGGGATCTCACCCCGCACCGTCCGGATCGCCCCCGGCGGCGGGGCGCCCTGGCAGAGGGCCAGCACGTCGTTTCCGTAGCGCTGGAGCTTCACCCGGCCGACGCCGGGGATGCGGGCGAGGTCCTCCAGGGACTCGGGGTCGTGCTCGGCGATGGCCTGCAGGGTGGCGTCGGTGAACACCACGTACGGCGGGACCCGCTGCTCGCCGGCGGTGCGGGCGCGCCACTCGCGCAGGGCGAGCAGCAGCTCCTCGTTGATCTGGGCGGGGCAGTCCTCGCAGCGGCCGAGCTTGCGTTCGATCGCGGCGGTCAGCGGGCGGCCGCACACCCGGCACGGCTGCGGGCCCCGGCCGCCGCGCCGTTTGGAGCGGTCGGCGCGCGCCGGGGTGGGCGTCTGGGTGCCGGGCGTCAGGCCGTCCAGGAAGCGGGACGGGCGGCGGCGCCGGCCGCCGCCGGGGGAACGCGCCAGCCCCCAGGACAGGGTGAGGTGCTCGCGGGCGCGGGTCACCCCCACGTACAGCAGGCGGCGCTCCTCCTCGATCTGCTCGGGGGTCTCGGCGTAGACGATCGGCAGCGTGCCCTCGACCAGGCCGACCAGGAACACCGCGTCCCACTCCAGGCCCTTGGCGGCGTGCAGGGAGGCCAGCGTGACGCCCTCCAGCGCGGGGGCGTGCTGGGCCGCGGCGCGCTCCTCCAGCTCGGCCACGAACTGGGGCAGCCCGGCGGACGGGTCGGCGGCCGCCATGTCCTCGGCGAGCTGGGCCAGCGCGGCCAGCGACTCCCACCGCTCGCGGACCGCGCCGGTGCCCTCGGGCGGCCGTTCGGTGAAGCCCGCGCCGGTCAGCACGTGCCGGACCGTCTCGACCAGGCCCATGCCGTCGGTCTCGGCGTCGGCCCCGGCCCGGGCCGCGCCGCGCAGCCGCACCACCGCCTCGCGGACCACGGGCCGTTCGAAGAACCGCTCGGCGCCGCGCAGCACGTACGGCACGCCCGCCGCGGCGAACGCGGCCTCGTAGGTCTCCGACTGGGCGTTCACCCGGTACAGGACGGCGATCTCGCGGGCGGGCACGCCCTCGTCGATGAGCTTGCGGGCGCGGCGGGCCACGTCGTCGGCCTCGGCGACCTCGTCGTCGTAGGACACGAAGACCGGGTCGGGCCCGTCGGGGCGCTGCGCCACCAGCTCCAGCCGGTGCCGCCGGGCCGCCTCGCCGGCCGCCTGGCCGATGACGCCGTTGGCCAGCCGCACCACCTGGGGCGTGGACCGGTAGTCGCGCACCAGCTCGACGACCTTGGCGTTCGGGAAGCGCTTGGTGAAGTCGAGCAGGTAGGAGGGGGTGGCGCCGGTGAACGAGTAGATCGTCTGGTTGGGGTCGCCGACCACGCACAAATCGTCGCGGTCGCCCAGCCACGCCTCCAGCAGCAGCATCTGCAGCGGGTTGACGTCCTGGAACTCGTCGACCACGAAGTACCGGTACTGGTCGCGGACCTGCCGGGCCACCTCGGGATGCTCGGTGAGCACCGCGACGGTCAGCTCCAGCATGCCCTCGAAGTCGAGCAGGTTGCGTTCGCGGCGCAGCGTCTCGTACATGTCGTAGAGGCGGGCGATGTCGGCCGCGTCGGCGGGGGGGCGGCGCGCGGCGGCGGCCACCGCGGCGGTGTAGTCCTCGGGGCGGGTCTGGGTCACCTTGGCCCACTCGATCTCGCCGGCCAGGTCGCGCAGCTCGGTGCGGCCGTAGGACAGCCGCAGGGCGCGCGCCGCGTCCGCCACCAGCGCGGCCTTGGACTCGATGATCTTGGGTGGTTCGCCGCCGATCACCCGCGGCCAGAAGTAGACCAGCTGGCGCAGCGCCGCGGCGTGGAAGGTGCGGGCCTGCACGCCCGGCGCGCCGAGCCGGCGCAGCCGCGAGCGCAGCTCGCCGGCGGCGCGGTTGGTGAACGTCACCGCCAGCACCCGCTGCGGCGTCACCACGCCGGTGAGCACGGCGTAGGCGATCCGATGGGTGATCGCCCTGGTCTTGCCGGTGCCCGCGCCCGCCAGCACGCACACCGGGCCGCGCACCGCCTCGGCCACGGCGCGCTGCTCCGGATCGAGCCCTTCCAGAACCCCGTCTGCCAACATGCCTCCCATCGTGGCAGCCGCGGCGGACCGGATGGCCCGTCCGCGCGACCTGTGGATAACCTCCGGAATGCGGCGCCGTAGCTCGGTGTTCGCAGTAACGGCGTCCGGCGCGGTCAGCGCGTCCGGACGAGCCGGACAAGCCGACCGAAGGAGACGGAAGCACCGATGGCCACCCCGACCGCCGACCAGACCCCCCGGTCCACCGGGCAGCTCACCATGTACACCACGTCGTGGTGCGGCTTCTGCCGGCGGCTGAAGAGCCAGCTCGCCCGGGACGGCATCGAGATGATCGAGATCGACATCGAGCGCGACCCGGCGGCCGCCGAGTTCGTGATGAGCGTCAACGGCGGCAACCGGACCGTTCCGACCGTGACCATCGGCGACAGCGTCGTGCTGACCAACCCCAGCGCCAAGGAGGTCAAGCGCCACCTGGCCGAGCTGAACGGCCAGTGAGCGCCCGCCCCCGGGCGGCACTCAGAACTGCGGCATCTTGGGCAGCGGCCCGCCGTACCAGCGCATGATGAGCTGCGCGGCGATGGACAGCGGGCCGGGCGGCACCACCTCGCCCGCCTCGATCGCCGCCCGCAGCTCGTCGCGCGTGTACCAGGCGGCGTCCACGATCTCCTCCGGGTCGGGGCGCAGCGGGTGGCCCCCGTCCGTGCGCGCGAAGAACCCGAGCATGAGGCTGCGCGGCAGCGGCCACGGCTGGCTGCCCAGGTAGCGCACGTCCCAGACGGGCAGGCCGACCTCCTCGCGCACCTCCCGGGCCACGGCCTGCTCCAGCGACTCGCCGGGTTCGACGAACCCGGCGAGGATCGAGCGGCGGTCCTCCGGCCACTCGGGGGCGCGGGCCAGCAGCACGCGGTCCCGCTCGTCCCGCACCAGCATGATGACGGCGGGGTCCACCCTGGGGAAGTGCTCGCTGCCGTCGGCGGGGCACACGCGCACGTGTCCGGCGGCGGCCAGTTCGGTGGGGCCGCCGCACCCGGGGCAGTACCGGTGCGTGGCGTGCCAGTGCTCCAGCGCGACGGCGTGGGTGAGCAGCCCGGAGTCGCGGTCTTCGAGCACGGCCCCCACGCGCCGCAGGCCCGCCGGCCGGGTGCCCTCCACGACGGGCAGGGGCGCGGCCACGGCGAAGTAGGCGACGCCGTCGTCATCGACCCCCAGCAGGTAGCGGTCCCCTTCGGGCGCCGTCTCCGGGGTGAACAGCAGCAGCCGGGGGTCCCCGTCGTCATGTACGAGCGTTTTGCCACGTTCCACGACGAGGACGCGCGTCCCCGGGTCGGCCCACGCCTCCCGCAGCCAGGCGTCGTCGCGGCGGCGTTCGGCCATGCGGTCGACGTCGCCGCGCGCCAGCGCGAGCCACTCCAGGGTTTCGTACGGCTCCGGCAACGAGTGCGTCCTTCCAGCAGGCGGATCGGCGGGGGCCCGGGGCCCCGATGGCAGCGCTAACGCAGGGCGGTGGCCAGCTCTTCCCACAGGTAGGCGGCCGCCTCCGCCCCCTTGAGCAGCAGCGGCATCTCCACTTTCTCATTGGGGGCGTGGATGCGGTCCTCATCCAGGCCGACGGCCAGGAAAATCAACGGCGCCCCCAGGATGTCGGCCAGGTCCGCCTCGGGGCCGCTGCCGCCCTCCCGGGTGAACAGGACCGGCTTGCCGAAGGCCCGTTCCATGGCGCGCTGCGCCGCCCGCACTCCGGGGGAGTCGATCGGTGAGAAGCAGGGCCGCACCCCGCCGCCGGGGACCGTGACCTCGGCCCTGATGCCGGGCGGTGTGCGCTCGGCCACCCACGCGCGGAACGCCTCCTGGATCTTGTGCGGCTCCTGGTGCGCGACCAGGCGGAACGAGATCTTGGCGTGCGCCTCGCGCGGCACGATGGTCTTGCCGCCGGGCCCGGTGTGCCCGCCCCACATGCCGTTGACCTCGGCCGTCGGACGCGCCCAGACGCGCTCCAGGGTGGTGTAGCCCTTCTCCCCGTGGGCGGCGCGGCTGTTCCCGGCGGTGCGCAGCCAGGCGGCCTCGTCGAACGGCAGCCGGGCGAACAGCTCGCGTTCCTCGTCGGTGACGGGCAGGACGTCGTCGTAGAACCCCGGCAGGGTGACGCGCCCGTCGGCGTCGTGCAGGGCCGCCAGAAGGTCCGCCAGCGCGTGCAGGGGGTTGGGCACGGCGCCGCCGAACGACCCGGAGTGCAGGTCGGTGTCCGGCCCGTACAGCGACAGCTCCACCTCGGTGAGCCCGCGCATGCCCGTGCAGATGGACGGGACGTCGGCCGACCACATGGTGGTGTCGCTGATGACGATGGCGTCGCAGGCGAGCCGGTCGCGGTGCTCGCGCAGCAGTTCGGCGAAGTGGACCGAGCCCGACTCCTCCTCCCCCTCCACCAGCAGCTTGATCGTCACGGGCGGGGCCGCGGTGCCCGCGGCGGCCATCAGCGCGCGCAGGCCCAGGGTGTGGAAGAACACCTGCCCCTTGTCGTCGGAGGCGCCTCGTCCGATGAGCCGGTCGCCGTCTTCGACGGGGGTGAACGGGTCGGTGTCCCACTCGTCCAGGGGCTCGACCGGCTGGACGTCGTGGTGCCCGTAGACGACGACGGCGGGAGCGTCCGGATCGTCCGCGGGCCATTCCGCGAACACCGCGGGCAGGCCTTTGGTCTCCCACACCTCCACGGTGGGGAACCCCATGGTGCGCAGGTACGTCGCGAGCCACTGCGCCGAGCGCCGGACGTCTTCCGTGTGGCCCGGGTGCCCCGAGATGGAGGGGATCGCCAGCCACTCCTTGAGGTCGGCGAAGAATCCGGCCTTGTTGGCCTGGATGTACCCGGCTACGTCCATGGACCATGCCCCCTTGCACGTCGTTCCGTCTGGCACTGTAGGGGATCCGCCGCCGGTGCACCGTGGAGGTGACTTGATCCTCATCGACCCGCCGTTGTGGCCCGCCCGGGGCCGGGTGTGGTCCCACATGGTCAGCGACGTGTCCTTCGAGGAGCTGCACACGTTCGCTGCGGAACTGGGCCTGCCGCCCAGGGCGTTCGAACGCGACCACTACGACGTCCCGTCCGAACTGTACGAGGCCGCGATCGCCCTGGGGGCCAGCCCCGTGGGCTGCCAGGAACTGGTGCTGCGCCTCACCCGCGCGGGGCTGCGCCGCCGCAAGACCGCCCGCGCGTCGTGAGGGCCGCCTCAGCCGTCCAGCAGCGCCAGCTCCGTCCTGATGTTGTGCCGGGCACGCTCCTCGAACCGTTCGCGCGCCACCGGCGTGTGGAACAGCGCGGGCAGGTCGAGCAGGTTCCGTAGCACCGCGGCCCGGCCCGCCCTGAACAGCTCCTCGGGGACGAAGGAGTACTCCTCGCGGACGGCGGCGGTGTAGGCGGCATAGCGTTCGGAATCGGAGCCCAGCACGGCCAGGTCCGCGTCGCACAGGACCTGGCCGTTGCGGTCGTCCTCGCCGGGGGCGTGCGACTCGGTCAGCTCGACGAGGCGGGCCACCTCGGCGATGGCGTCCGGCGCCAGGTCGGTGTCGGCGAGCATGCGGCGGGCCAGGCGCGCGCTGCGCTTCTCGTTGTCGGCGCGGGCGGGGTCGTAGACGGCGTCGTGGAACCACGCCGCGAGCCGTACCAGGTCGGGGTCGGCCGCGTAGGGCGCCAGCTCGTCGACCAGGTCGAGAACGGCGGTGAGGTGGTCGCCGGTGTGGTAGCGGCGGTGCTTCTCCGCATAGCGGGCGGCCAGCTGTTCCCCGACCACGCGGGTCTGCGGCCCGGCCAGAGCGGTCCACCGGTCCAGGAGATCCATGCGCCCATCTTGGGGCCGCGACGGCGTTTCTCGCACGCGGGGTAGGGCCCCGCCGCTATGGTGATCAAGGAGTTAGGCAAGGCTTACCTCACTTACGGAAGGGGCGCCGTGGCCGCCTCGCTCTACATCGTCGCCGGCAAGACCACCGACTCGGTCACCCACGGGTTCCTGCCCGCGGCCCTGCGCTTGGCGAAGGCGCACGACCTGGATGTCGTGCTGCTCACCGACCGGCCCGCCGAGCACGCCGACGTGTACCCGGGCCGGGTCGTGGAGTGTGACGTCGCCGACTACCGGCACATCGTCGCGTGCATCGCCGCCCTGGACGGCGCGCCTCGCGCGGTCTTCTCCAACAGCGACTTCCTGCAGGCCCCCACCGCCCTGGCCGCGGCCTACTTCGGGCTCCCCGGCAAGGACTGGCGCGCCGCGACCCGCGCCAAGAACAAGGCGCTCATGCGCCACCACCTGGCCGAGCTGGACCCGGTCTTCTCCGCCGACGCCGACCACGTCCCCCCGGACGCCCCCTATCCGCTCGTCCTCAAGCCGCGTGAAGGCGTGGCCAGCGAGGACGTCTACCTGGTGGACGGCCCCGACGAGCTTGCGGCGCGGCGCGCGCAGATACGGGCACGCCGGTCCGACCCCCTGGTGGCCGAGGAGTTCCTGCCGGGGGCGCTGCACACCCTGGAGACGCTCGGCGACGGCCGCGAACTGCGGGTGCTGGGCTCGTTCCGCACACGGCTGTCCCCTCCCCCGCACTTCATCGAGGAACGCCTGGAGTGGGCGCCGCCGCCCCCTGAGACCGACCAGGTTCTCGCGCAGCTGCAGGCCCTGGGCGTGGGCTTCGGGGTCTGCCACACCGAGTTCGTCGTGCACGAGGGCCGGGCGCGCCTGATCGAGGTGAACTACCGGCTCATCGGCGACCACTGCGACTTCCTGCTGGCGGACCTGCTGGGCGTCCCCCTGCACGAGCTGATCCTGCGGGTGCACCTGGGCGAACCGCTGCCGGCCACCCCGGCGGCCGCCGACGGGCACGCCGTGGCGGACGTCGTCATCGCCGACCGCGGCGGCACGCTCACGGCCGCCCCCGGCGCCGTCGAACTGACCGACGGCGCGGTGCGCCTGTCGTACCTGCCGCAGCGCACCGTGGGCGAGACGTTCGAGCTGACCCGCACCAACCGCGACTACCTCGGCACCATCCGGGCCATCGGACCGGCCCGGGACGACGTCGAAGCCGCCATAGCCCGCTTCCGCGCCGCCCACACGTGGACGGTCACGTGACCGAGCACGCACTCGCCACGCGCGTCCTGGACACCCTGCTGCGCGAGGACTACGGCAATCTGCGCCGTTTCATCGACAGCGGGCGGCGGTTCCTGGCGGTGCCGGGCGCACCGGCCGTCAGGCTGCGCCGCGACCGCTTCCTCTGCGACCTGGCGGTGGAACCGGGGCAGCCCCTGACGCTGGACGACGTTCTGCGCATCGCCCGCCACGTGGCGGACCCGCGCGACGACATCCCGGCCTTCGAACGCGAGTGCCGCGCAGCACTCGCCACCCTGCGCCTGCACGAGCACGCACGCCCCGAGGTCATGGCCCGGCTGTCACGTGTACCCGACGGGCACCGCCTGGGCCCCGGCACGTACTACGACACGCTCGCGGCCTACAACGACCACCCCGTCTACCCGACCGGCCTGGCCCGGACGGGCCTGACCGAAGCCGACCAGCGCCGTTACGCCCCCGAGTTCGCCCCGTCCTTCCCCCTGCGCTGGGCCGCGGTCCCCCGGGGCCTCGCCACGACCACCGGCGCCCTCCCCCCGTGGTGGCCGACCCCGGACGAGGTGGGTGCCCACGCAGACAGCGTCCTGTTCCCGGTGCACCCTCTCTCGGTGGGGCACCTGTCCGAGCACAAGGACGTGACCATCGCACCCCACCCTCGGATAGAGGCCGCCCCCACGCTCTCGATGCGCACGGTCGCCGTCGACCCGCTCACCCACGTGAAGATGCCGCTGCCGACGAGCACGCTCGGCCTGCGCAACCGGCGCACCATCGTCCCCCGCACGCTGCCGGACGGGGCACTGGCCGAACGCCTGCTTCGCCGGGTGCTCGACCGCGAACCCGACCTGCCGGTGCTGCTGGCCGACGAGCAGACGTTCGGCCACGCCGGCTCCCCCATGCTCGCCTACCTTGTCCGCCGTCTCCCCGAGGCCGCGGCGAACGCGCACGTGGTGCCCGTGGCGGCCCTGCTGGCCAGGACACCCGACGGCGGGCACGTCATCGAACGCTGGGACGTCCCGGCCCTGTTCGGCGCCTACCTGGACGTGCTGCTGCGCTGGAACGTCACCCTCTTCCGCTACGGCATCGCCCTTGAGGCGCACCAACAGAACGTGTCCTTGGTCATCGACGGCGACGGACCACCGTCGCTGCTGCTCAAGGACAACGACGGGGCCCTGGTCGACCCCGACCGGCTGGCGGGCGCCCTCGGCCCCGCCGCCGCCGACGCGGCCACCGGGTTCGAAGACCCGCGCATGACCACGCGCGACCCCGAAGCCCTCGCCCGCGTCTTCGTCACGATCACCCTGCACCTGTGCGCCGCCGCCCCCGCCTTCGGGCTGGCCGAACGGGGGCTGCTGCCGCTGCGGACGGGCCTGGCGATGATCCGGGACCGGCTGGACGCCGCTCTGGGCCCGGACGACGCGTTCCTGCGCTCCCGCACGCTCGACGCCGACCGGCTGCCCACCAAGGCGATGGTCACCGCGGGAACGCTCGTGGACAAGGCCCGCACGGGTGCCGCCGACATCAACAAGCACTACGGCCCGCCCGGGCCCAACTACCTCCGGGACGACGAACCGTGCTCCTGACACGAACGACGAAGCTCACCGCCGACGACGCCACGGCCACCGCACTGCTCAACTGCCTGGTGCGGGAGGTCTGCGCGCCCGAGCAGCAGATATGGCCGGACGGCGAGCACCTCATCGTCCGCCTGCCGCGGGTCGGGGTCGTGCTGCGCGCACACCTGGCACGCCCCCCGGTCGGCCCCTCGTACCGGCTCGTCCCCCCGTACGAGGAGCGGCGCGGCGACGACTGGATCGCGGCGTCCTGGGACCGGCTCAGCAACCTCGTCGCCGGAGAACTGGAACTCGCCACCGGCCAGGCCAACCCCGAGTTCACCGGCCAGGTCGCCAACAGCCACACCGCCCTGACCGCCATCCTCAAGGCCCGGGGCGGCTCCTGCACCGCCGAGCTGCCGTCCGAGGCCGTCCGCCGCTACGTGGAGTCGGAGCAGTCCCTCGTCGCCGGGCACCGCTTCCACCCCTCCCCTAAAGCACGCCAGGGCGCCCCGGAGCAGTGGCTGCCCTACGCCCCCGAGGCCCGCGCCCGCTTCCAGCCCCACTGGTTGGCGGTCCGGGAGGAGTGCCTGGCGGAAGAGGGAGAACCCAACGCGTTCGACGCCCTGGAGGCCCTGGGCCCCGCCGTTCCCCCCGGCTACCGGGCGCTGCCCGCGCACCCCTGGCAGCTGTCCCTGCTCGCCGACCGTCCCGCGCTGCGGCGGGCCCTGCGCGAGGACCTCGTCCGCGACCTCGGCCCCTCCGACCCGGAGGTGGTGCCGACGTCCTCCGTCCGCACCGTGTACGTCCCGGCCGCCGACCTGTTCTGCAAGTTCAGCCTGGACGTGCGCATCACCAACTGCGTCCGCAAGAACGCCTGGTACGAGCTGACCGGCGCGACCGTCCTCAACCGCGTGCTGCGCCCCGTCTTCGCCGCGCTGGGCGCCCGGTTCGACTCCTGCGTCCTGCTCGCCGAACCCGCCTACCGCACCGTGACGCTCGCCGACCGCCGCCTGTACGAGGGGCTGGGCGTCATCCTGCGGCAGGGCATCGGCGGCCTGCCCGGCACGCCGCTCCTGGCGGCCGCCCTGGCGGACCCCTACGGGACGCTTCTGGCGCAGCTCCCCGCGATGGCCTCCCCGGACGACGCCCTCACCTGGTGGCGGGCGTACGTGAAGCGGGTCGCGCTCCCGGTCCTGCACGCCTACCTGGACCACGGCGTCGTCCTGGAACCGCACCTGCAGAACGTCCTCATCGCGGTCGACGACGAGGGCATGCCCGTCCGCGCGGTCTTCCGCGACCTGGAGGGCACCAAGCTCGTCCCCGGCCACGGCCTGCTCGACGGACTGGCGGACCTTCCGGCGCGCATCCGCCAGTCCGTCGCCTACGACGCCGAGCGCGGCTGGAACCGCGTCGTGTACTGCCTGCTCGTCAACCACCTCGCCGAGATCGCCGCGGCCGTCGCCGACCTGCACCCCGAACTCGACCCGCAGCTGTGGACGGCCGCGCGCGGCCTGCTGTCCGCCGCCGAAGGCGCACGCCGCCCCGAGCTGAAGGCGCTGCTCGCGGGCGTGCCGCTCCCGGCCAAGGCGAACCTGCGGGCGCGCTGGGCCCGCACCGCCGACCGCGGCGCCGGCTACGTGACGGCCCCCAACCCCCTGGCCACCCAGGCACCCTGTACGTGAGCCGGACGCCCACACGGAAGGCACATCGCATGAACATGCCCTCGCACGTGCTGTCGTACGTCCGCGGCCTCGAACGGTTCCCCGCCTACGTGTACGACCTGCCCGGCCTGCGCTCGCACGCCGAAGCCGTCTGCAGCGCGCTGAAATCGCCGCAGGCGGCCGACGGCCCGGAGCTCTACTACGCGGCCAAGGCCAACCCCGACGCGCCGCTCCTGCGCGTTCTGGCGCCGTTCGTGGACGGCGTCGAGGTCTCCTCGGGCGGCGAGCTGGTCCACGTGCGGCAGGTCCTGCCGGACGCGCGGCTGGCCTTCGGCGGCCCGGGCAAGACCGACGAGGAGCTGCGCCTGGCCCTCGACCTGGGCGTCCACCGCCTGCACGTCGAAAGCCCCCACGAGCTGCGCCGCCTGGCGTCCCTGGACCGCCCGGCCGAGATTCTGCTGCGCGCCAACCTGCCGGTCGCGACATCCGGCGCCGCCCTGTCGATGAGCGGCCCCTTCGGCATGGACGAGGACGCCCTGGAGACGTGCGCCGAGCTTCTCACCGGACATCCCCGGCTGCGCCTGCGCGGCGTCCACGCGCACCTGGCCTCCGGCCTGGACGCCCCCGCCATGCTCGGCCTGGCCTCCCGCATCCTGGGCTGGGCCGTCCCCTGGCTGCGCGACGTCTGCGGCATCACCGACCCCGAGGTGAACCTGGGCGGCGGCATGGGGGTGGACTACACCGCCCCCGACCGGCTCTTCGACTGGAAGGACTACGCGGCGGGGCTCGCCGCCCTTGCTCCCCCCGGCGTCCGCCTGCGCATCGAACCGGGCCGCGCCGTCACCGCCTACCACGGCTGGTACGTCACCGACGTGCTGGACGTGAAGACCACGCACGGCCACACCTATGTCGTGCTGCGCGGCGGCACGCATCACCTGCGCACACCCGTCACCAAGGGCCACGACCAGCCGTTCGTCCCCCTGCCGTCGGGGGGCGCCCAGGAGCCGACGCAGCGAGCGACGCTGGTGGGCCAGCTGTGCACGCCCAAGGACGTGTTCGCACGCGACGTCCCCGTCCCGTCGCTGCAGCCGGGGGACGTGGTGGCGTTCGCCATGGCGGGCGCCTACGCCTGGAACATCTCGCACCACGACTTCCTCATGCACCCGAAACCGGAGTTCCACTACCTCGACCATTGACGCGCTGCCCGGCCTCGGGACGGCCCGACCCGCCGCAACATGTTCGCGCACGGATGGGTATGTCATTGACCGGTTGACGGGTCGGCCAGGAGGGGAACGGCTGTGGTGCTCGACCGGGTGCGGACGGCGGCGGGTCTGGCGGCGCGGGCCGCGCGCGCGGTCCGGGACGCGGGCGTGCTGCATCCGGTCCGGCCGGACCGGGCGGTGCGGCTGGTGTTCGCGGGTGCGCGGTTCGGCCCGACGCCCGCGACCGTGGGGGCGACGGCGGCGCTGCGGTTCCCCACCCGGCCCGCGCTGCACGACGACCACGGCACCCTGACGTACGCGGAGCTGGAACGGCGGGCGGCCGCAGTGGCCACCGCCCTGCACCGGCGCCTCCTCGACGCCGCCGCGCCTTCCGGCCGACAGGGCGGGGCGTCCCCAGAGGCCCGCATCGGGGTGCTGTGCCGCAACCATCGCGGGTTCGTCATCTCGCTGCTGGCGGCGTCGCGGCTGGGCAACGACGTGGTCCTGCTCAACACCGACTTCTCCGCGGCGCAGCTGGGGGAGGTCACCGAGCGCGAGGGCGTCCGGCTGCTGTTGCACGACCAGGAGTTCGACGAGGTGGTCGAGCGGTCCTCCTTCGACGGCCGGCGCGTCCACGCCTGGACCGAGCACCCGGGCGGCCGCTCCCTCCCCACGTTGGAGGAGCTGGCGGAAACGGAGGCCGCCGCGTTCAAGCCGCCCCGGCACAGCCGCGTGGTCATCCTGACGTCCGGCACCACCGGCACCCCCAAGGGAGCCCGCCACGACGTCTCGATCGCGGCGCTGGTCCCGGTGGCGTTGAGCCACCTGATGCGGGTTCCGGTGCGTTCGGGGGCGCCGATCCTGGTCGCGCCTCCGCTGTTCCACGTCCTCGGTATGGCGTACACGCTGGTCGCTCTGGGCATGGGCATGCCGCTGGTGCTGCTGCGCCGCTTCGATGCGGACAGGGTGCTTGACGCCGTGGACGCCTACCGGGTGGAGGCGCTCATCGCGGTGCCGGTCATGCTGCAGCGGATCCTGGACGCCTCACGCGGACGGCCGCTGCCGGACTCGCTGCGGGTGGTGGTGTCCGGCGGGTCGGCGCTGCACCCGCACCTGTCGGAGGCGTTCATGGACGTCTTCGGGGACGTCCTGCACAACGTGTACGGGGCCACCGAGACCGGGTGGGCGACCATCGCGACCCCGCGGGACCTGCGCGAGGCACCGGGCACGGTGGGCAGGCCGACCTTCCGCCTCACCGTCAAGATCCTGGACGAGGACGGGCGGGAACTGCCTCCCGGAGAGATCGGGGAGATCTACACCGGGGGCGGACTGCGGTTCGCCGGGTACACCGGGGGCGGCGGCAAACGCGTCCACCGGAACCTGGCGGGCAGCGGCGACCTGGGCCATTTCGACCGGGCGGGACGGCTGTTCGTCGACGGACGCGCCGACGACATGATCGTCTCGGGGGGCGAGAACGTCTTCCCCGGGGAGGTGGAAGACCTGCTCGGCCGCCACCCCGACGTGGCCGAGGCCGCGGTCGTCGGCGTGGAGGACGCCGACTTCGGGCAGCGGCTGGCCGCGTACGTGGTCCGCGAGCCGGGCGCGTCGGTCGACGAAGAGGACGTCAAGCGGTACGTCAAGGAGAACCTCGCGCGCTACAAGGTGCCGCGTGACGTGCACTTCGTGGACGAGCTGCCGCGCACCAGCAGCGGGAAGGTGAAGGCGCGCGCCCTCCCGGACTGACCGGCTCCCGGTCAGGGGGTCGCCGCGCGGGACTTGGCCGCCATGCAGATGCGGGCCAGGTCGTTGAGGGCGTCGGCGCGGCGCTCGTCCAGGGTGCGGCCGTCGCCGGCGTGGGTCTCGGCCAGGGTGTCGATGACCAGGGAGAAGATCGGCCATTCGGCGGGGCCGATGGCGCCCTCGAAGTCGACGTCGCCGTCGGCGAGGTCGTCCAGGTCGATGTGGCGCGCGAACGTCGCCAGGGCGGCCTCGGCGGCGACCAGGCCGATGCGCATGGCCAGCGCGGCGGGCTCACGCTCGGGCCGCCGCTGCGAGCGCCGCCGCTCCGCGTGCTGCTCCGGACGCCGTGCCGGGGAAGAGGCCGGAGCGCTGCTAGAACTCATGTTCGACAACATAGAGCACGCACGTCACACAAGTCGAACGTTTGCTCGAAGTCATCACCTGACATACCGCCGCACACCCGGGCACCCCGCCCGGCGACGGCGGGCAGGGCGCGCGGGGTGCGCGCTCACGGCGCGCAGGCGTGGACGAGCAGGTTGGTGTGGGTGAAGCACAGCTCCCCGTCGACCATGCAGGGCCGCATGCCGGTGGCGGGACCGCCGGACAGTTCGGCCTCCAGCTCCTTGCGGATGCGGGCGGCGTCGTCGTCCGGGGTGCGGGCCTGCTCCAGCCAGGGCGCGAGCGGCCGGACGTGGTCGAAGGTCTCGGTGCGCTTGACCTCGGCGCCCGCCGCCTCGACGAGCTCGGTCACGCGCGCCCGGGTGAGCAGGGCGTTGTGGGAGGGGTCGCGCAGCCGTTCGATGCGGTCCGGGTCGGCGGCGACGTCCTCCGGGCGGATGACGTCCTGGATGAACAGCGCCCCGCCCGGGCGGCTGACCCGGGCCATCTCGCGCAGCACGGCCTCGGGGTCGGCGACCTGGTGCAGGGCGAAGCGGCAGACCACGAGGGTGAACGAGCGGGACAGGTAGGGCAGGTCGGCGGCGTCGCCGCGGGTGAAGGTCACGTTGGTGACGCCGTCGCGGTCGGCCTCGCGCTTGCCCTGTTCGAGCATCGCGGGGGTGAGGTCCAGGGCCGTCACGTGCCGGACCCGGTGGGCGAGCGCGCGCGACACCAGGCCGGTGCCCGCGGCGACCTCCAGCACCACGTCCTCCCGGTCCAGTTCGGGCTCCATGTAGTCGACCAGCCGCGCCAGGTGGCGCGTGTACGCCGTGTTCAGGCGCGGGTCGCCGAAGGTCTCCGCCTGCTTGGAGAACTCCCGTACCACCGTCTCGTCGTGCCGCTTCGCCAAGCCCCTGCCTCCGCTCGTCGCCTCGCCGTGCTCAGCCACCACCCGGCCGCCGCGCGGCCGCCGCAGGGGCGGCCGCCCGTCCCCGGACATGCGGCGCCGGGGCCGCGGCCACGGTGAGTGCATACCTACATACCCGTCCGGCAGGTCATACCCGTCCTGGACGTCGTTGCCCGGATCATCCCTGAAATGACGCACCGTGACCAGGGGCTGGATCACAGGGGTTTCTCACAGTGGTTTGGCGGCCACGGGGATCTTCTCCAGCAGGGCGGCCAGTCCGGCGGCGTCGAGCAGGTCGGCCGGGCGGACGGTCAGGTTGTCGGCGACGTAGTGGAAGGCGGCGCTGACCTTCTCGACGGGGACGTCCGCCAGCTCGGCCCAGGCCAGGCGGTAGGCGGCCAGCTGCACGGCGGCGGCGTCGGCGTCCGCGCCCGTCGGGGGCCGGCCCGTCTTCCAGTCGACGATCTCGTAGCCGCCGTCGTCGGTGCGGAACACCGCGTCCATGCGGCCCCGCACCAGCCGGTCGGCGATCACGGTCTCGAACGGGACCTCGATGTCCACGGGCCGGCGGGCGGCCCAGGGCGACTGCTCGAACCGCTCCCGCAGCCGGTCGAGGAAGGCGTCGTCGGCCGCGCCCTCGTCGGCGGCGCCGGGCAGCTCGTCGGGGTCGATCAGGCGCTGCTGGCCCCAGCGGCCCTCCAGCCAGGCGTGGAAGGCGGTGCCGCGGCGCGCGTAGGGGGCGGGCGGGCGCGGCATGGGGCGGCGGATCTGCCGGGCCAGGGCCTCGGGGTCGCGGGCCAAGGACACCAGCGCCGACACCGACAGGTGCGCGGGCAGCTCGACCTGCAGGCCGTCGCCGCCGCGGCCGCGGTCGCGCTCGGCCAGCAGCAGCTCCACGTCGCGCGCCCAGGCGGTCATGCGCAGCCGGTCGGCGGGGGTGAGCCCCTCGTCGCCGGCCCAGTGCAGGTTGCGGCCGGTCATGGCGTCCTCGACCATGCGGGCGCCCGCGACGATCGCGTCGTAGCGTTCGCGTGCGGACGCGTCGCCCCGGGCGGCCCGCTCGGCGGGCGACAGCGGCCAGGGCGCCTCCTCGCCGCGTTCGAGCAGCGGGTTGGTCGCGTCCTCGGGCGGCGGCGGGGTCCAGACGGCGACCGTGCCGGCGCCCGCCATGCACACCTCGCGGATCTCCTCCAGGAACGGGGACGGGCCGAGGGGCCGGCCCGACGACCCCCACCAGTAGCCGGTGGCGATCAGCAGGTGGGACGCGCGGGTGACCGCGACGTAGGCGAGCCGCCGCTCCTCGCGCAGGTCGCGTTCGGCGCACGCGCGGTCGAAGTCGGCCAGGTCGTCCTTCTCCAGGCCGCGCAGGTCGGGCAGGTCGGCGCGGTCGCCGCGCAGCATGAACGGCAGGACGCGGGGGTTGGCGGTCCAGCGGGTGGAGTTCTGCGGCGGGGACGGGAAGACCGACCCCTTGGCGGGGCCGCCGTCCTTGCGCGGCGTGTAGGACAGGCCGGGCACGATCACCACCGGCCATTCCAGGCCCTTGGAGGCGTGCACGGTGAGCAGCTTGACGCTGTCGCTCTCGCCGACCCGGCCCGCCTCCAGGCCGAACTCCTCGGACTCGGCGGCCTGCAGGTAGGCCAGGAACGCGCCGAGCGTGGGGTCCTCGGCGTCTCCGGCGAAGTCGGCGGCGGCGTCGATGAACGCGTCCAGGTCGGCGCGGGCGGTGACCGGGTCGAGGCCGGCGCGGGCGGCGACCTCGATGTCGAGCCCGAGGACGCGTTCGACCTCGGTGACCAGGTCGGGCAGCGGCAGGCCGACCTGGCGGCGCAGGGCCCGCAGCTCGTCGCGCAGGCGCCGCAGCCGCGCGTACCCCTCCGGGGAGTACTGCTCGGGCGGCCCCAGGTCGTCCAGGGCGTCGACGAGGCCGCCGGTCTCCTGGTTCAGTTCGCTGACCAGCTGCCGCAGCGGGTCGTCCGGCGGCTCCGGCGCGGCGGCCGCGGCCCCGGTGCCGGCCCCCGCCTCCGCCTCGGCGGCGGACTCGGCAGGGGATTCGGCGGCGGACTCGGCGGCGGGCGGGGTGACGTCGCGGGCGGCTTCCTGCGCCAGCGCCCGGGCCCGGCGTCCGAGCGCGACCAGGTCGCGCGGGCCGAGCCGCCAGCGCGGCCCGGTCAGCAGCCGCGCCAGGGACGCCCCGGCGGTCGGGTCGTGCATGACCCGCAGCGTCGCCACCACGTCCTGCACCTCGGGGACGGTCAGCAGGCCCCCCAGCCCCACGACCTCGACCGGGATGCCCCGGCTCTCCAGCGCCCTGCGGATCAGCGGGAACTGGGAGCGTTTGCGCGCCAGCACCGCGATGTCGGAGTACGTCAGGGGCGCGGCGCCGTCCCAGGCCCCGCCGTCGGGCGCGACGGCCGGGTCGCCGGCCAGCAGCCGGGCCACGCGCGCGGCGATCCGCTCGGCCTCCTCCTCCACGGTCTCGAACAGCGCGCACTCGACGCGGCCGCGCTCCTCCCGCCCCGCGCCGGGCACCAGGCGCGGCACCGCCGAGGTGTCGGCGCGCAGCTCGTCCTGGACCCGCGCCGCCGCCTCGAGGATGCGTTCGCCGTTGCGGAAGCTGCGGCTGAGCTGCACGACCGGCGCGGGCACCGCCCGCTCGCCGGGCCGCTGCGCGGGCCGCAGCGGGAAGTCGTGGGCGAAGCGCAGCAGGTTGCCGGCGGACGCGCCCCGCCACCCGTAGATCGACTGGCACGGGTCGCCCACGGACGTGACGGGATGGCCGCCGCCGAACAGCGAACGCAGCAGCACCAGCTGGGCGTGGCTGGTGTCCTGGTACTCGTCCAGCAGCACCACCGAAAAGCGCGACCGTTCGATCATCCCGACCTCGGGATGCCGGTGGGCGATGCGGGCGGCCAGCGCCATCTGG
This sequence comes from Actinomadura keratinilytica, assembly GCF_039539665.1. NCBI lineage: Bacteria > Bacillati > Actinomycetota > Actinomycetes > Streptosporangiales > Thermomonosporaceae > Actinomadura > Actinomadura keratinilytica. Next base: position 47,281 of record NZ_BAABDO010000014.1, on the reverse strand, counting down.
TCGCCGTGGTCGATGACCTCGCGGTCGGCCTTGGCCCGCGCGTACGCCTCCACCAGCGGCATGAGCTGCTCGCGGACGGCCTGCTTGGCGAGGATGTCGCGCTGGGCCTTCAGCGGTCTGCGCACCGCGGCGAACCGCTCCTCCAGCCAGGCGCCGACCTTGCGGACGTCGTCGGGGCCGCGCAGGTGCTCGGCCAGGTCGCCGGACAGCTCCATGACGGCCCGGGTGACGGTGTCCGGCGACCATTCGATCCTGTCCATGGGGCCGTCGTAGGCGTCGACGACGCGCGAGCAGATCTGCCAGGCGACCGCGGGCGAGATCAGCCGCATGGTGGGCTCCAGCGCCTCGCGCAGCGCGTGGTCGCCGAACAGGCGGGCGGCGTAGGAGTGGTAGGTGGACACCATCGGCTCGCCGTCGAACACCGACTCGCCGCCGAGGCGGTCCAGCTCGGCGGCGGGCAGCGCCTCGCGCAGCCGGTCGAGCCGCTTGCGGACGCGGGCGCCCAGCTCGGCGGCGGCCTTGCGGGTGAAGGTCAGCCCCAGCACCCGTTCGGGGCGGACGAACCCGTTGGCGACCAGCCACACCACCCGGGCCGCCATCGTCTCGCTCTTGCCCGACCCGGCCCCGGCGATCACCGCCATCGGCGCCAGCGGCGCCTCGATCACCCGGGCCTGCTCGTCGGTCGGCTCCGGGATCCCCAGCAGCCGGGCGAGCTCCCCCGGTGTGATCAAGGAGTCCTCCCCTCGCCGGGCGTGCGACCGGTGCTCACGGGCCCACCTGCCCGCCCTCTTCGTGCACCGGGCAGCAGGACCGTACCGGGCAGGTCCGACACTTGTCGTTGGCGCGGGCCCGGAACACGTCGCTGGCCATCCCGGCGGCGACCAGGTCGACGAGCTTCTTCGGCCAGTCGGGCTCGGGGTCCTCGGTGGGCGGCGGCTGCGTCTGCTCGCGGGCGCGGGCGGCGAAGGCGGCCTTGCCGACCTGGACGAGCTTGGCGCCGCCCGGCTCGACCAGGCCGTGCCGCTCGAACGCGCCGAGCATCACCGCGTACTGGTAGACGCCCAGCTGCGGGTGGCGCGCCAGCTCGTCCTTGGGGACGGCGGTGGAGGAGGTCTTGATGTCGATGATCACGGCGCGGCCCTCGGCGTCGCGTTCGGCCCGGTCGATCCGCCCCTTGATCACCACCCGGCCGAGATCGACCTTGAACGACTCCTCCAGCGCGACGACCTCGTTGGGGTTGTCGCGGTGCCAGGCCAGGAACCGGTCCACCATCGCGGCGGCCTGCTCGCGCTGCTTGTCGGAGTACCACGCGCTGCGGAAGTCCAGCTCGTTCCAGATCTCGTCGAGCCGTTTGGCCACGTCGACCTCGGTGATGCCGTCGTCGGCCCCGGCCATCTCGGCGACCGCGTGGATGACCTTGCCCATGGTGCTGAACTCGCCGGGGCCGCCGTCCTGGGCGCCCACCGCCGAGGCCAGCAGCCAGCGCAGGCCGCAGGTGGTGAACGTCTCCACCTGCGACGGCGAGACGGTGATCTGCTCGCCGTCGCCGAACGCGGGCCCGGGGTCGGACAGCGCGGTGATGGCGTACCACTGGTCGGGGCGGGCGCCGCGCACCCCGGCGCGGGCCAGGCGGGCCAGGTGCGCGGCGGCGGCGCGGCGCAGCGGTTCGGGGCGGGCCGGGTCGGCCACGACCGAGCGCAGGTCGGCGACCAGCGCGGGCAGCGACAGCCAGCGGGTCTTCTCGTCGAGCTGGGCCTGCTCGGCGGCGCCCGGCAGCAGCTCGCCCAGGAACCGGGACGGGCGCTCCTCGGTGTCGTCGCCGCCGACCGCCGTGACGACCAGCCGCCGCCGCGCCCGGGTGACCGCGACGTAGAACAGGCGGCGCTCCTCGTCCAGCATCTTGGCGGCCATGGACGCGCCGGCGGCCTCCTCGCCGGGCAGGTCGCCGCCCGCCGCGTGCTCGACCAGCTCCTCGATGCCCAGCAGGGAGCCGCGCAGCCGCACGTCCGGCCACAGGCCCTCCTGCACCCCGGCGACGACGACCACGTCCCACTCCAGGCCCTTGGAGCGGTGCGCGGTCAGCACCCGCACCGCCTCCCCGTGCGGGGCCTGCTCGGCGAGCGTGTCCCCGGCGATCTCCTGGGCGGCGACGGAGTCGACGAACAGCTCGGGGCCGGCCTGCGGCATGCGGTCGACGAACCGGGCGGCGTGGTCGAACAGCGCGACGACGGCGTCCAGGTCGCGGTCGGCGGACGCGCCCCGGGTGCCGCCCTTGGCGCTCTGCTCCAGCAGCTCCTCGGCCAGGCCGCTCTCCCGCCACACCGCCCACAGCACGTCCTCGGCCGTGCCGCCGTCGCGGGCGCTGTCGCGGGCCACCTCGATCAGATGGGCGACGCGTTCGGCCGGGGCGCGCACCTTCTCGTGGACGGGGATCAGCTCGCGCGGGTCGTTCACGGCCGCGACGAGCAGCTCGCTCAGCGGACGCTGCCCGCCCGACAGGTCCTCCAGGTCGCGCAGCGCGCGCTTGAGGCGGCGCATGGCCAGGGCGTCGGCGCGTCCCAGGGGGCCGGTGAGCAGCTCCTCGACGACCAGTTCGTCCAGGAACCCGCGTTTGAGGGCGGCGCGCAGCAGCAGCAGGATCGGCCGGACGGCGGGTTCGGCGATCAGCGGCACCTCGTCGCCGGCGACGACGACCGGGACCCCGGACTGCGCGAGGGCGCGCCGCAGCACCGGCACCTGGCGGGTGGCGCTGCGCACCAGCACCGCCATCCGCGACCACGGCACCCCGTCCAGCAGGTGCGCGCGGCGCAGCTCGTCGGCGACCAGCGCGGACTCCTGGCTCTCGCTGTCGGCGATGACCACCCGCACCTCGTCGGCCGGGCCGTCGTCGCCGTCGGCGGCGCGCACGGGGCGCAGGTCGCGGTGCTCGGCGGCCAGCGGCCCGGCGGGCAGCCGGCGCGCGATGCGGCGGGACGCGGCCAGCACCTCCGGGCCCATGCGGCGGCAGTCGCGCAGCGCCACGACCGGCGCCGGTTCGCCGGTGATCGTGGGGAAGCGGGTCGGGAAGTGCAGGATGTTGCGGACGTCGGCGCCGCGGAACCCGTAGATCGACTGGTCGGGGTCGCCGACGACGACCAGGTCGCGGCCGTCCCCCGCCAGCTGCCGGAGCAGGTGCTCCTGGGCGGGGTCGGTGTCCTGGTACTCGTCGACGAACACCGCGTCGTAGCAGCCGCGTTCGCGCAGGCGCACGTCCTCGTCCGACAGCAGGCCCGCCGCGGCCCAGATCAGCTCGGCGTAGTCGTAGGTGGGCACGGGGTCGACGGCGAACCGGTCGGCGTAGCGCTCCATGAACCGGCCGACGGCCGTCCAGTCGTCGCGGCCGCGCGTGCGGCCCAGCGCGACCAGCTCCTCGGGGCCGAGGCCGCGTTCGACGGCGCGCAGGCAGAAGTCGCGCAGCTCCTCGGCGAACCCGCGGGTGGCCAGGGCCGGGCGCAGCCGCTCCGGCCAGTCCGGCGCGCCGTCCTGCAGCTCGCCCTGCAGCAGCCGCCGCACCTCCAGCAGCTGCTCGGGCCCCGACAGCAGGCGCGGCGGGGGCTCCTCGTTCAGCACGGCCTCGCGGCGCAGCAGCGCGTAGGCGTAGCTGTGGAAGGTCAGCGCCAGCGGGGTGCGCGTGGTGCGGCGCAGCCGTCCGGTGATGCGCTCGCGCAGCTCCTCGGCGGCCTTGCGGCTGAAGGTGAGCACCAGCACCCGCTCGGGGTCGGTGCCGCGGTTCTCGATGCGGTCGACGACCGCCTCCACGATGGTGGTCGTCTTGCCGGTGCCCGGCCCGGCCAGCACCAGCAGCGGCCCGCCGGTGTGCTCGACGACCCGGCGCTGCCGTTCGTCGAGCACGGGTGGGACGGCGCGCGCGGGACCGGCGCGCCGTACGAGGCGGTAGGACGCTGACGGCACAACAGACGATTCCAGCAGATCATCGGGACAGTTCTGACCAGAACCGCCGCATGGCGCGCGGGTGCCCCGTGAGAAACGAGCGCAACCGGCGCGGCGGCCCGCCCGCCGACTACTCGGCCCGCAGGGCCAGCAGCAGGTCGACCCGGTCGTCCAGGGACGACAGGTCGCGGCCGGTGAGCTCCTCGATGCGGCCGATGCGGTAGCGCAGCGTGTTGACGTGCAGGTTGAGGCGGCGCGCGCACACCGTCCAGGAGCCCGAGCAGGCCAGGAACTCGCTCAGCGTGGCGAGCAGGTCGCCGCGGTGGCGGCGGTCGTAGCTGATCAGCTCGCCGAGGACGCGGCGGCGGAACTCGCGGCGGGCGTCGGCGGGCAGCCGCTCCAGCAGCGCCGCATGCGTGGCCGGGACGTCGCCGAGGGAGCCGGCCTCGGCGTCCAGGCGGCGCACCACGATCGCCATGAGGCGCGACAGCGGCGTCTCGCGGGGCACCGCCACCAGCGGCAGGCCGTAGCGGTCGCAGGCGGCCACCAGGTCGTCCGGGACGGGCAGCACGGCCTCCCCTGCGCCCAGGGCGGCGACCTGCTTGGCGGCCAGCGCGGCGACGAAGGGCGCCGAGTCGTAGGGGCCGCGCCGCCACATCAGCCCGGTCAGGACCAGTTCGCCGCCGTCCAGGTAGCGGCTGGGGTCGGGCAGGTCGGTGACGAACACCTGCCGCACCGGGCGGTCCAGCCGGTCGTGGCAGGCCAGCGGGCGCAGCCGCAGTTCCGGATCTTCGAGCAGCTCGGCGACCCTCACCCCGTTCATGCTACGAACCGGATGTTCGAGGAAACCGCCTCGACTGTTACGGCCGTGCTACAGCTCGGTCAGCCGCGGCCGTCCCAGCGGGCGCGGCGCATGTCGACGCGGCGGCCGTCGGGGCGCAGGGGCGTGCCCTCGGCGCGGTACTCCGCGAGCGCCCGCACCTCGTGGCCGGGCGGCGGGCTGCCGTCGGCGCGCAGCACCCGCCACCAGGGCACGGCGCCGCCGTACCGGGCCATGACGCGGCCGACCTGCCGCGGCCCGCCCGCGCCGAGCAGCTCGGCGACGTCCCCGTAGGCCAGGACGCGGCCGGGCGGGATGCGCTCCACCACGCCCAGCACCGCGTCGGCGTAGTCGTCCAGCGTGCCGGGTTCGCCCGGCGTTTCAGGGTCGTCCAGCGTGTCGGGCGGCTGTTCAGAGGCCAAGGGTGACTCCGTCGGGTCCGGGGCCGGATGCACCCCAGAAGTGTGCCCCGCGTTAGACCTCGGAGGGCGCCGTCCGCGTTTCGGGGGACGGCTGGTTGCGGGGGTGGCGGCGGGCCAGGGCGACCGCGACCGCGACCGCCACCGCCGCGCCCGCGATGCCCAGCACCGTGACGGACAGGATGAGCGGGCGCACCCAGGCGGGCCGGTCGATCACCTCGACCGGGCCGGGGTCGTCGGCCCCGAACCGCTGCCACGGCGGCTGGCCCACCGTCTGGCGCGGCGCCACCAGCGCGTCCGCCGCCCGGACGGCGCGCGCCGCGCTGACCTCGCCGAACCCCACGTTGGGGTCGTAGGTGGCGGGCGGGCCGTGCCGGGTGCTGTTCAGCAGCGCCTGGGTGACCAGCGCCGGGGGCAGCTTGGGGTGGCGGCTGCGGATCAGCGCGGCGATGCCCGCCACCAGCGCGCTGGAGTCGCTGGTGCCGTCGGTGATGTAGTAGTCGCCGCCCGGCGCCGCGACCGGGATCCCGCTGCCCGGCGCGGACAGCAGCACCGAGTAGTTGCGGTTGGAGTACGCGGCGTGCCCGTGGTCGGGGTCGGTCGCGGCGACCGCGATGACGCCCGGGTAGGCGGCGGGGTAGGAGTAGGGGGCGAACCCGTCGCGGTCCAGGAGCTTCTTGGCCTCCCCGTCGTTGCCGACGGCCGCCACCACCACCACGCCCTTGTCGATGGCGTAGGCGATGGCCTCCCGTTCGGCCGGGTTCTCGTCGTCCTTGCCGAGCGACAGGTTGATCACGTCGGCGCCGTGGTCGGCGGCGTAGCGGATGCCGCGCGCCACCGCGTCCTCGGCCTCGTCCGACGAGGTGTAGCGGGCGTAGCTGGGGTCCTCCTCCTCGCCGATGGCGCGGATCCCCAGGATGCGGGCCTCGGGCGCGACGCCGATCACGCCGTCCCGTCCGCCCGGGCCGTGCCCGCGCCCGGCGATCAGCGAGGCCATGCCGGTGCCGTGCATGCGGGACGGCCGGGTGCCGCGGTCCACCTCGGCCAGCATGTTGGGGCCGGTGGTGACCGCGCCGGCGAGGTCCTGCTGGTCGGGGTCGACACCGGAGTCGACGACCGCGACCGTCACGCCGCGGCCGCGCGTGACCTTCCAGGCCTCCTCCAGCTCCAGCGTCTGGATCACCGGCCGCTGCCGGTCGCGGACGGAGTCGGCGTGCGCGGCCTGGGGGGCGAGGGCCGGGGCGGCCCCCAAGGCCAGGGCGAGCAGGGTCGCGGCGGTTCGCCGGGCAAGCGTCATCAGCACAGCACTCCGGTGGGGTCGCCTCAGCAGCGCCACTCGCGGGACGAGCAGTCGGGCAGCGCCTGGGTGGACAGGTTCTTGGCGATGCGGCGGCCGAGTTGGGGGGCCAGGGCGAACGGGCTGCCGGGACGGTTCTTGGTGATCGCGGCGGCGGGCCGTCCGTCGGCCTGGCCGGAGGTGGTGAGCACCACGTAGGGGCCGCCCCGGTCGCTGCTGCGGTCCTGGCGGGAGGCGTCGGTGAAGCGGGCGGCGGCCGTGCCCGGGAAGGCGGCGGCGCGCAGCGCGGGCCGGACGCCGCGGGAACGGTCCGGCAGCGCGGCGGCGGGCAGCTCGCGCAGGGCCCGGTCGGCCTGGAACGGGTCGGCGAAGGCGACCACGCCGACCGTGACCACCACGCCCTGGAGCTGGTCGGCGTAGGTGGCGCGCAGCACGGCGCGGCAGCCGTGCCGGCGCAGCACCGCGGCGATCTCCGCGTCCGCCGCGGTCGTGTCGCAGGCGGTCGCCGTGGAGATGCCCTGCAGGGACGCGTACTCGCTGCGTCCGCCGCCGGTGGTGTAGGGCAGCCGCTCGGGGAAGATCCGCTGCGCGGGCCAGGTCTGCCAGCGGCGGGCGACCTCGGCGGCGGCCGCGCGCTTCATCTCGGCGGCGGTCGGCTCGCGGTGCAGCGTCGTCCAGGCGCCGGCGAACGCGGCGAGGGTCATCGCCAGGTAGCAGCAGCCCACGACCACGGCGACGGCCATCCACTGGCGGCCGTGCAGGCCCAGCACCGTCGGCCGCCGGGGTGGATCGCTGTGCGGGGCCGCCGGCGGGTCGGGCTGGGCGGGCGGCCGGTTGACTGAAGGCAGGAACGCCACAAACGGACAGATTAACTGCGGTTTGCCGGGATCTGCCCTGTCTTGATGGGGACCACTACCGCGCGCAAGTCGCGAGCAGGGAAAAGGGCCCCTCGGACGAGAGGCCCTTTCTCCCCACGGTGCAGGCTTTTCGCCGCAGTCCGCTCCCCCTCCGCGCGGTCACTCGCCGCGCGGGGAACGGCGCGCATTTTTTACCTTGCCGCATCAATCCTCACCGAGAACGATGCGGCCTATGGTGACGGTGTTGCCGCTGTGGTCAGCGGTCCATGGTGCGGCGGACTTCTCCGGCGGCGTCCTTGACCTGCTCTCCGGCCTGCTTGACGCCACCGGAGACGCGGTCCTTGGTGCCCTCGGACTCGAGGTAGGGATCACGGGTGTGGCGGCCGGCCCCTTCCTTGGCGCGGCCCTTGGCCCGCTGCGTCTTGTTCTTGAGCTTGGCGAGGAAACCCACGGTTCCTCCTTCGATACGAGGCGATACGTGCCTCGTTTGCCCGCGTTATGGCGATCTATGCACGCTCCGGCGCGGCAGTGCGACGGCGGGTGCGGGCCCGCGGCGATCATTTCGCGGACGCGGGGCCGCGCGAATGCGCGCGGCGCTCCCCGGGGATGCGGGCCTTCGTCGCGGCGGCGCCCCCGTCCGCCGCGCGCTCATGCGGACGACGGCTGTGACGTGCGGCGCAGTGCGGGAATTCGGACGGACATGGCAAGGTTGTGCGGTGGGAGGACGATCCCGGCGGGGCCGGTCACGGCCGGTGCCGCGGCGGGGGCGTCCACACCCCTGGTACAGCCGAGCGTCAGCACAGGAGCACCCACCGTGTCGTTGCCACCTCTGGTCGAGCCCGCAGCGGAGCTCACCCGCGACGAGGTCAACCGCTACTCGCGACACCTGATCATCCCCGACGTCGGGATGGCCGGGCAGAAGCGCCTGAAGAACGCCAAGGTCCTGTGCGTGGGCGCGGGCGGGCTCGGGTCCCCGGCCCTGATGTACCTGGCCGCCGCCGGCGTGGGCACCCTGGGCATCATCGACTTCGACGTGGTCGACGAGTCCAACCTGCAGCGGCAGGTGATCCACCGGCAGTCCAGCCTCGGGCAGCCGAAGGCCGAGTCGGCCGCCGCCACCGTGCGCGAGATCAACCCGCTGATCGACGTCGTGGTCCACAACACCGCGCTGGACCGCGACAACATCATGGAGATCTTCGCCCAGTACGACCTGATCCTCGACGGGACGGACAACTTCGCCACCCGCTACATGGTCAACGACGCGGCGGTGCTGCTCGGCAAGCCGTACGTGTGGGGGTCGATCTACCGGTTCGACGGCCAGGCCGCGGTGTTCTGGGCCGAGCACGGCCCCTGCTACCGCTGCCTGTACCCCGAGCCGCCGCCGCCCGGCATGGTGCCGTCCTGCGCCGAGGGCGGGGTGCTCGGCGTGCTGTGCGCCTCGATCGGCTCCATCCAGGTCAACGAGGCCATCAAGCTGATCACCGGCATCGGCGAGCCGCTGGTCGGCCGGCTGATGATCTACGACGCGCTGGAGATGACCTACCGGTCGGTCAAGGTCCGCAAGGACCCCGAGTGCCCGCTGTGCGGCAAGAACCCGACCCAGACCGCGCTGCTGGAGGACTACGAGGCGTTCTGCGGCGCGGTGTCCGACGCGGCCGCCGAGGCCGCCAAGGACTCCACCATCTCGGTGCACGAGCTGAAGGCCATGCAGGACCGCGGGGACGACATCTTCCTGGTGGACGTGCGCGAGCCGAACGAGTACGAGATCGTCTCGATCCCCGGCGCGACGCTGATCCCCAAGGGCGAGTTCCTCAACGGCAGCGCCCTGGAGAGGCTGCCGCAGGACAAGAAGATCGTCCTGCACTGCAAGTCGGGCGTGCGCAGCGCCGAGGCGCTGGCCGTGGTCAAGAACGCCGGCTTCTCCGACGCGGTGCACGTCGGCGGCGGCATCGTGGCCTGGATCAACCAGATCGACCCGAGCCTGCCGTCGTACTGACGCCCGGCCCCTGAATACCTGAGCCCGGTTCCGCCGGGACGTGCGAGGGCCCCGGACCCGCCCGGTCCGGGGCCCTCGCGCGTTCGGGCGCGGACGCTGCCGACCGGCGCGGTCACCGCTCGGACGGCGGGCTGTACTTCAGGCCGAGGGTGGGCGCCAGCTCCTCCAGCATCAGCTCGAACATCGGCTCGGGGTCGTCCAGGGCGAAGTCGAGGTGGCCGAAGACCTCCAGGCTGACGCTGCCCTGCAGCCGGACCCAGCACTGCAGGAACATCTGGATGACGCCGACCGGCAGGTCGGCCCCGCCCAGCGACTCCTCCCGGTAGCGGTACAGCTGCTCGCGCAGGCGGGGGCGGACCTCCTCGTCGGGCGGGCAGGGGAACGGCCGCTTGCGCCACAGCTCCAGGAACAGGTTGACGAACGTCCAGCCGAACGCCCGGGCGCACTCCTCGGCGAAGTCGTTCTCCTCGCCGTGCCGCACGCCGGGCAGGGGGGCGCCGAACAGCAGCTCGTACTCGCGCCGGTGGTCCAGCGCCCAGCGGCGGAATCCGCGGGCCGCGGCCAGGAACTTGCCGTCCAGGTCGCCGGCGGCGTCGATCGACCGCTGCAGCGCGTCGGTCAGGTCCTTGAACATGTCGCCCACGACGTGCCGGACGAGCTCGTCGCGGCTGCCGAAGTAGCGGTAGAGCGCCGGCGCGGTCATGCCCATCTGGCGGGCGATGGCGCGCAGCGACAGCGCCCGCGGCCCCTCCTCGACGAGGATGTGCCGCGCGATCTGCGTGATCTCCACCATGGTCGCCGCGCGCAGCCGGTCGCGCCGGGTCTCACCCACTGTCCTGGCCTCCCTCCACCTGCCCTTCGATGATGTCGCATGAACAGCCTTGACGATAGTTAACGGTGTATGCGAAATTAACGCCATTCACTAGTTAACGCCGTTCATTCCAGTGACCCACTGTCACGGAGGAGGCACCATGTTGGAACGATGGGGCAGGGCGGCCTACCGGCGCCGACGGCCCGTGCTCGTGCTGGGCGCCCTCGCCCTGGTGGCCGCGGCGGTCTGGGGAATCGGCGTGTTCGGCTCCCTGAGCAGCGCGGGGGGCTTCGAGACCCCCGACAGCGAGAGCGTCCGCGCCGCGCAGATCGCCGAACGCGACCTCGGCCGCGCCGAGGCCGACGTCATCGTCCTGTACAAGGCGCCGCAGGGCCGCACGGTCGACGATCCGGCCTTCCGGAGCGCGGTGACCGGCTCCCTGTCCGCCCTGCCCCGCGACAAGGTCGCCGGCGTCGTCACGCACTGGTCCACCGGCTCGCCCGACCTGGTCAGCCGCGACCGCACCGCCACCTACGCCGTGCTGCGGCTGGCCGGCGCCGACCCCGAGCAGCGCACCGAGAACTTCGCCGACATCGAGGACGCGCTGCGCCACCCGGTAGGCGCCGCGGGCACCGCGCAGCTGGGCGGCACGGTCGCCACCGAGGTCGCCATCAACGACCGGGTGCGCGAGGACATCGCCCGCGCCGAGATGCTGTCCATGCCGGTGCTGCTGGTCCTGCTCCTGGTGATCTTCGGCGGGGCGGTGGCGGCGAGCCTGCCGCTGGTCGTCGGCGGGATCGCGATCCTGGGCTCGTTCGCCGCGCTGCGGCTGCTCACCCTGGCCACGGACGTGTCCATCTTCGCCATCAACATCACCACGTTCCTCGGCCTCGGCCTGGCGATCGACTACGGGCTGTTCATCGTCGGCCGGTTCCGCGAGGAGCTCGCCGCGGGCCGCGGCACCGAGGACGCGCTGGCGCGGACGATGGCCACCGCCGGACGCACCGTCGCCGTCTCGGGTGTCACCGTCGCGGTGTCACTGGCCGGGCTGACACTGTTCCCGCAGGTCTTCCTGCGCTCGATGGGCTTCGGCGGCATCGCCACCGTCGTGGTCTGCATGGCCGCCGCGCTGACCGTGCTGCCCGCGCTGCTGGCCGTCCTCGGCCCCCGGGTCAACGCCCTGTCGATCCGGCGCCGCCGGACTCCGGCACCGGCCTCCGGCGGGGGCGCCGGCTGGTACCGGCTCGCCCGGAGCGTGATGCGGCGCCCCGTGCTGTACCTGGCCGGGGCCATGGTCGTGCTGCTGGCGCCGGCCGTCCCGTTCCTCGGCATCACCTGGGGCGGCATCGACGGCAAGGTCCTGCCGACGGGCACGGAGGCGCGCGTCGTCGCCGAGACGCTCGAACGCGACTTCCCGCGCAACGCCACCGCCCCCATCGAGGTGGTCGTGACCGGACGCACCGACCCGGCCGCGTACGCGCAGCGGCTCGCCCAGGTGCCCGGCGTCACCCAGGCCGCCGTCACCGGCGCCGCCGGCACCACCGCGAAGATCTCGCTGCGCCACGACGCCGACCCGATGTCCACGCAGGCCCGCGACCTGGTCGAGCGGGTGCGCGACGTGCCCGCCCCGCCGGGGACGCAGGTGTACGTGGGCGGGCAGACCGCCGACCTGATCGACCAGCTGTCCGGCCTGGGCGCGCGGATGCCGCTGCTGGCGGCGACGGTCGGCGGCGCCACGTTCGTGCTGCTGTTCCTGGCGTTCGGCTCGGTGGTGCTGCCGCTCAAGGCGATGGCCACCAACGTGCTGTCGCTGTCGGCCACCTTCGGCGTCATCGTGTGGATCTTCCAGGAGGGGCACCTGTCCGGGCCGCTCGGCTTCACCGCCACCGGCACGCTCGCCCCGGCGATGCCGATCCTCATGCTGGCCATGCTGTTCGGGCTGACCATGGACTACGAGGTGTTCCTGCTGTCGCGGATCCGCGAGCGCTACGACGCCACCGGGGACAACACCGCGGCCGTCGCCACCGGCCTGCAGCGCAGCGCCGGGGTGATCACCGGCGCGGCCCTGCTGTTCATCGTGGTCATGGGCGCGTTCTCCACCTCGGGCATCTCGTTCATCAAGATGACCGGCGTGGGCATGGTCACCGCGGTGCTCCTCGACGCCACGATCGTGCGGGGGCTGCTCGTCCCGGCCGCCATGCGGCTGCTCGGCCGCGCCAACTGGTGGGCCCCCGGACCGCTCGCCCGCGTCTACCGCCGCTACGGCATCCGCGAGGAGGACGCCCCGGACTCCCCCGCCCGCCCGCTGGAGCCCGCCGGCGCCTGACCGCCCCGCCGCCCCTGACCGGACAGGCCGGGCGCCGCACCTCATACAAGAGGTTTCACCAGCTCACCCCGGTGGACGACACGGTCCCCACCCCTTGCGGGCATGCATTGATCTTGTCGAACGGGGGCATGATCAGGGCTGCCGCGTGACGTCTCCGTGACGTCGCGACAACACAGGGTGAACAGGGAGACGAGCATGACACTGGTGCGGCGCACGGCCGTCGCGCTCGGCGCGGCGGGGCTCGCGCTGGGCGCGCCGACGGCCCCGGCCCTCGCCGACGCGAAGGCGCGCGACATACGGGTCCAGGGCCCGACGTACGTCTACAAGGATCCCCGCTACGCCAGGGCGAAGACCTGGGTGCGGGTGTCCTACGGCAGGCGCTCGACCACGGTGCGGTTCCTGGCGACCGGGCTGCCGAGGAAGGCCGTCGGCAAGACGCTCGGCGTCCACGTCCACAAGAACAAGTGCGGCCGCAAGCCCTCCGCGGCGGGTCCGCACTACCAACGCGCGGGGGCCGGGCGCGGCACCCCGCTGCGCTACAAGGAGATCTGGCTGGACGTCAAGGTGCGGCCCGATCGCACGGCGCGCTCCGTCGCCAGGGTGCCGTGGCGCGTCGGCAGGGGCCAGGCCGGATCGGTCGTGATGCACGCCAAGCCGACCGACCGGAAGACCGGCGACGCGGGCGACCGGCTCGTCTGCACCACCGTCCCGTTCTGACCGGCCCTTCTGACCGGCCGTTCTGAAGGGCCGTTCTGAAGGGCCGCCCCGGACGGCGGCCGGGCCCGTCGCGGCTAGGCGCTCTTGCGGCTCCGCGACGACGGCTTGGCCGCCGTCTTCTTGTCCGCCGCCTTGCCCTGCGCGCCCTTGCCCGACGCGCTCTTGGCGGACGCGCTCTTGCCGGACGCGGCCTTGGCCGTCCGGCCGCCGGACGCGCCTCCAGCCGACGCGGCCTTCTTCCCCGCCCCGGCGGACGCCTTCTTCTCCCCTCGGCTCTTCTTGGCCGCCTCGACGCTGGCGCGCAGCGCGCTGAGCAGGTCGGCGGCGGGCTCCTCCGCGGCGGCCTCCTCCGGCCGCGCCACCTCCCGGCCCTCCACCTTGGCCTCGATGACCGCCTCCAGCGCCTCGCGGTAGGCGTCCTTGTACTCGGCCGGGTCGAAGGCGCCCTCCATGGTCTCGATGAGCGACGTCGCCATCGCCAGCTCCTGCTTGCGGACCTCGATGTCCTCGCCCAGGAACGGGAAGTCGGGGGTGCGGATCTCGTCCGGCCACAGCATGGTCTCCATGACGAACACCCCGTCGCGCACGCGCAGCGTCGCCAGCGACTCGCGCTGGCGCAGCGCCACCTTCACCAGCGCCACCCGGCCCGACTGCTCCAGCGCGTCGCGCAGCAGCACGTACGGCTTGGTGCCCTGGGCGTCCGGCTCCAGGTAGTACGACTTGGCGAAGTAGATGGGGTCCACCTCCTCCTCCGCCACGAACTGGAGCACGTCGATGCGGCGGCTGGTGGACAGCGGCAGGTCGGCGAAGTCCTCGTCGGTGAGCACGACCATCTCGCCGCTGGGCAGCTCGTACCCCTTGGCGATGTCGGCGTAGGGGACCTCTTCGCCGTCGACGGTGCACACCCGGCGGTATCGGATGCGCCCGCCGTCGGTGCGGTGCACCTGGTGGAAGGAGACGTCCCGCTGCTCGGTCGCCGAGTACACCTTGACCGGGATCGTCACCAGACCGAACGAGATGGCGCCCTTCCAGATACTGCGCATGACCAGTCCTTACCCCGAGGCCTCCCCACTAGCGTCGCAAGGCCCCCCGGATTGCGCCATAGTCCCGCCCGCGCCCGCGCCCCGCCGGACGCCGCCGTCCCGGCACGCTGATCCTTTTCCGTCCGGTCGGCCCCGGGTAAGACGCGGATATGACGATGCCGTGGCCGGTTCAGCCGATGATGGCCGAGACCGGGAACCTGCCCGACGACACCGGACGATGGGCTCTGGAGATCAAGTGGGACGGCGTCCGCGTCATCGCCTACGTGTCCGCCGACGGCGTGCGGGCCACCGGACGGCGCGCCACCGAGCTCATCCGCCGCTACCCCGAGCTGACCGGGCTGGCCGACCTGCTGCCGCACCACGACGCGGTGCTGGACGGCGAGGTGGTCGCGTTCGACCGCGGCCGTCCCAGCTTCGCGCGGCTGCAGCGGCGCATGCACGTCAGCCGCCCCGGCCCCCGGCTGATCCGCGAGGTCCCGGTCCGATACGTGATCTTCGACCTGCTGTACCTGGACGGGCAGGCGCTGTTCGACCGGCCCTACGCCGAACGGCGCGCGCTGCTGGCCGAGCTGGACCTGACCACCGCCGGGCCCGTCGAGACACCGCCCTACCTGCACGGCGGCGACACCGCGCAGGTCGCCGAGCTGCTGGAGTTCACCCGCGAGCAGCGGCTCGAAGGGCTGATGGCCAAACGGCTCGACTCCACCTACCGGCCGGGCCGCCGCGTCGACTTCTGGCGCAAGGTCAAGCACTTCCAGACCCGCGAGGTCGTCGTCTGCGGGTGGAAGCCGGGCCGGGGGCGCCGCGAGGGCGGCCTGGGGTCGCTGCTGCTCGGCGAGTACGACGCCGGCGGCCGGCTGTGCTTCGTCGGGCACGTCGGCACCGGCTTCACCGACCGGGCCCTGGACGAGCTGTACGAGACGCTGTGGCCGCTGCGCCGCCCCACCAGCCCGTTCGACGAGCCGATCCCCCGCGAGTTCGCACGCGACGCCCAGTGGGTTGAACCGCGCCTGGTCGGGGAGGTGGCCTACAGCCTGCGCACGCGCGACGGGAGGCTGCGCTTCCCGTCCTGGCGCGGGCTGCGCCACGACAAGGACCCGCAAGAGGTGATCCGTGCCACCTAACAAGCTCGGCGTGCAGGTGGAGGGCCGCGACCTGCGGCTGTCCAACCTGGACAAGAACCTGTACCCCGAGTTCACCAAGGGGGAGGTCCTCGACTACTACGCGCGCGTCGCGCCGGTGCTGCTGCCGCACCTGAAGGACCGCCCGCTCACCCGCATCCGGTACCCCGACGGAGTGGACGGCGAGTCGTTCTACGAGAAGAGCGCCCCGTCCTACACGCCCGACTGGGTCCGCACCGCCACGATCTCCTCGCCGGGCAGCTCCCGCGGCCGCGACACCATCGACTACGTGGTGGTCGACGACCTGCCCACGCTGGTGTGGTGCGCCAACCTGGCCGCGCTGGAACTGCACGTGCCGCAGTGGAAGGTCGGGCCGCGCGGCAGGCAGCGCAGCCCCGACCTGATGGTCTTCGACCTCGACCCCGGCCCGCCCGCCACGGTCGTCGACGCCTGCCGGGTGGCGTGCCTGCTGCGCGACCTGCTGGCCGCCGACGAACTGGAGTCCTACCCCAAGACCAGCGGCAAGAAGGGGCTGCACCTCTACGTGCCGATCAAGGAGGACAACCGCACGTCCGAGTACGCCAAGCGCGCCGCGCAGACCCTGGCCTCCGACCACCCCGACCTGGTGGTGAGCAAGATGGACAAGCGGCTGCGCAAGGGCAAGGTGTTCGTGGACTGGAGCCAGAACAACCCGGCCAAGACCACCGTCGCCCCGTACTCGCTGCGCGCCGCGCACACCCCGTCGGTGTCGGCCCCGGTCACCTGGGACGAGCTGGAGGACGCCCGCGGCCCCGACGACCTGACGTTCACGCCCGGAGAGGTCCTCGAACGCGTCGACAAGCACGGGGACCTGCTCGAACCCCTCCTGGAGCGCCGCCAGCCCCTCCCCTGAGCGCCGCACGCCCCTTCCCCGGGGCGCCGGGAGCCCCGACGGTGAGCCGTATGTGTTCGAACCGGCACGCAGGGATACCGGCTTCCGCCACCATGGATGCGATGGGGGACACCGTGACCGGCGTGGAGGGATGACACGTGGAGCGCAACCATCACTACGACGTCGTGGTGCTGGGCGGGGGCACCGCGGGCGGGCTGGTGGCCACCGAACTCGCCCAGAGCGGACGCGACGTCGCGCTGGTGGAGAGCCGCCTGGTCGGCGGCGCGTCTCCGTACTTCGCCTGCGTGCCGTCCAAGTCGCTGCTGCTGTCGGCCCGCCGGGGCGAGACCTGGGAGCTGGCGGTCGCGCGGCGCGACGAGGTCACCGGCCGCCTCGACGACGACCGCGTCGTGGCGCGCATGGCCGAGGACGGCGTGACCGTCCTGCGCGGCTGGGGCCGCGTGACGCGTCCGGGCACGGTCGAGGTGGACGGCGCCGAGCACGACTACACCGACCTGGTGGTCAGCACCGGCAGCGAACCGGTCGTCCCGGCCGTGCCGGGCCTGGCCGAGGCGCCCACCTGGACCAGCGACGAGGCGCTGACCGTGCCGGACCTGCCGCGCCGCCTGGTGGTGCTCGGCGGCGGCCCCGTCGGCTGCGAGATGGCGCAGGTGTACGCGGCGTTCGGCTCCCAGGTCACGCTGATCGAGCCGGCCGGGCGGCTGCTGACCGCCGAGGCGGCGTTCGCCGGCGAGATCCTGGCCGACGCGCTGCGCCGGATCGGCGTGGACCTGCGGCTGGGGTCGCAGGTCGTGCGCGTCGCGCGCGGCGACGGCGGCGCCGGGGCCCGGCTGTGGCTGGCCGACGGCGCCGTGCTCGCGGCCGACCGCATCCTGCTGGCGTCCGGGCGGCGGCCCAGCGTCGAGGGGCTCGGCCTGGAGAACCTGGGCGTCGCCGTCGCCTCCGGCCGGCCCCTGGCCGTGGACGAGACCTGCGCGGTCGTCCGCGGCGACGGCGACCAGGAGGCGGACGCGCCGGACCTGCCCGGCGGGCTGTGGGCCGCCGGCGACGTGACGGGCGTGGCGCGCACCACCCACGCCGCCCGCTACCAGGCCCGGGTGGTGGTGTCCAACGTGCTCGGCAAGCGCCGCGAGGCCGACTACCGGGCGGTGCCCCGCGTCGTGCACACGACCCCGTCCGTCTACGCGGTCGGCCTGTCGCCCGCCCAGGCCGAGGAGCGCGGCATGGAACTGCTCACCGCCGGGTACGACCTCGCGGCCACCGCCCGCGCGGCGGTCGAGGCCGACGACCGCGGCCGGGTCGAGCTGTACGCCGACCGGTCGCGCGGGCTGCTGATCGGCGCGGCCGCCGTCGGGCTCTACGCTGAGGAGTGGATGAGCGAGATCGCCCTGGCCATCCGGGCGCAGACGCCCCTGGGGCTGCTCACCGACGTCGTGCACGCCTTCCCGACGTTCGGCGAGGCGCTGGAGGCACCGCTGCGCGAGCTGGCGGGGCGGCTGTGACGCCCGCGGGGACGCTCACGGGCGCGCCCGCGGGGACGCCGATCGGGATGGGGATCGATGGGAAGGAGTCAGCCATGACCGAGACCAACGGCCCCGAGCCGGTGCTGCGCGACGAGGAGCCGGAGGCCGATGCCGCCGAACAGCGCATCGCGGTGACCGAGGACGACGAGCGGCCGCAGTGGCCGCCGCAGGTGCCGCTGGACGCCGACGAGGCCGACGCCACCGAGCAGAGCATGGAGGTCGACTACGACGAGGACGATTACCGCTGAGCTTGCGCGTACGATCGTGCATGGCGTCGACCGTGACCCCCGAGGTTACCGGCGCGTACGATGATGGGATCAACGTCCAGCGACGACCGAGGGGCCACCAGCCCCGCCGTCGCATCGATCGGTGATCGGAGAGTGTGGTGACCGCGACCCCGGACGCCCGCCCACGCGGCACGCGGCTGCCGCGGCTGGCGCGCCGCAGACAGCTGCTCGGCGCGGCCCAGGAGGTGTTCGTCGCCCAGGGCTACCACGCCGCGGCGATGGACGAGATCGCCGAGCGCGCCGGCGTCAGCAAGCCCGTGCTCTACCAGCACTTCCCCGGCAAGCTGGAGCTGTACCTGGCGCTGCTGGACGAGCACGCCGAGGCCCTGGTGCGCACGGTGCGCGACGCGCTGGAGTCCACCACGGACAACAAGCAGCGGGTGCAGGCGGTCATCGCCGCCTTCTACGACTTCGTGGCCGGGGAGGGCGAGGCGTACCGGCTGGTGTTCGAGTCGGACCTGCGCAACGTGGCGCCGGTGCGGGCCCGGGTGGAGCGCACCAACCAGCAGTGCGCGGAGATGATCGCCCAGGTGATCGCCGAGGACACCGACGCGCCGCCGGACGAGGCCCATCTGCTCGGCATGAGCCTGGTCGGCATGGCCGAGGTCAGCGCGCGGTACTGGCTGTCGCAGCACCGGGCCATCCCCAAGGACACCGCCGAGAAGATCATCGCCCGCCTGGCCTGGCGCGGCATCTCCGGCTTCCCCCGCACCAGCTGACCCACACCCGCCTCGTCGAGGGAGCGAAACGCGTGCAGGTACGCATCGGTGTCCAGTCCGTCCCGAAGGAGCTCGTGGTCGAGACCGCGCAGTCGGCCGACGAGGTGCAGCAGGCGCTGGCCGACGCGCTCGCCGCCGACGGGGCCGGCGTGTTCGTGCTGACCGACCAGCGCGGCGGCCGGGTGGTCGTCCCCGCCGACCGGGTCGGCTACCTGGAGATCGGCGAGGAGGAGAACCGCACCGTCGGGTTCGGCTCGCGGTACACCTGAGCGCGGCGGGCGCCATCGACGGATAAAGGCCCCTGGCCGCAGGCGTCCGGCTTGCGACCAGGGGCCTCCGCGCGTCCGGGGCCGCTCCCCGGGGGCACCGCCGGCGCCCGGCCCGCCTGGGGTTTGTTTGAAACGCTCATGGCGGGCACATCGACCACCGACCGCGGGCCGCGCGCCTCCGTCGCGGCCCAGGACGACGAAATGGTGGTCGAGAATGCTGACGATTCTGTGGTTCATCGTCATCGGTGCCGTGATCGGTGCCCTGGCCCGGCTGCTGGTCCCCGGGCGCAACCCGATGGGCATCCTGCTGACGCTCCTGGTCGGGATCGCCGGCGCGATCCTCGGCGGCATGGTGTCCAACGCCCTCGGGGCCGGTTCGGTGATCGCGTTCATCTTCGCGGTGGTGATCGCCGCGATCGCGGTGGCGCTGATCAGCGGGACCTTCACCGGCGGCGGTGGCCGCGGCCGGTGGCGCACCGGGCGGCGCACGTTGTGACGGCCCCCTCCCGGAGCCGCCGCCCCCCGGAGCCGCCCCGGCCGGAGGGCCGCCGCCCCCGCGAAGGGGCGCCCTCCGGCGTCCCGGCGAAGCCCCCGCACCTGTCCTGCGGGGGCTTCGCCCTTTCCGCCCGGCTCATCAAAACTGTCCGTTCCCGGCCAATCCGCAGAGGTTTAGCCCGTGGCCATGGCACGTCCGATCTTGGACGATGCCGACGACCCGGGAATATCACCGAGTGTGCGCGGTGTTGTCACCTGAGATCGGCTATTGGTGTAGGGAAACCATGGTCGGTACACTGCGTCGCGGAGTGTGACCGCACGCAGCCA
Source organism: Actinomadura keratinilytica (assembly GCF_039539665.1). Lineage (NCBI taxonomy): Bacteria > Bacillati > Actinomycetota > Actinomycetes > Streptosporangiales > Thermomonosporaceae > Actinomadura > Actinomadura keratinilytica. Next base: position 27,432 of record NZ_BAABDO010000014.1, on the reverse strand, counting down.
CAGCGAGTGACTGCGCTACCCCTGCCGCGGTCACCGGGAAATTTTGACTGACGGCTGGTCCCTCCCGCGCGAGCGCGCGGCCACGCGACCCGACCGGCGGGGCGCCGCCCGGCCGGTGCGCTTGGTGGCTTCTGCAGCTGCGCCGCGCGAGCGAGCGTCGACCCCGCACTTTGGAGGCTGGAAGCCCTGACTACGTTCCACGAACTCGGGGTCGTACCCGAGATAGCCGATGCCCTCGCAGCCGAGGGCATCGTCGACGCGTTTCCCATTCAGGAGCTCGCCCTGCCGATCGCGCTGGGCGGGCACGACATCATCGGGCAGGCCCGCACCGGCACCGGCAAGACGCTGGCGTTCGGCGTGGCGCTGCTGCAGCGCATCGAGCACGGCGGCACCCGCCCGCGCGGGCTGGTGCTGACCCCCACCCGCGAGCTGGCCATGCAGGTCACCGACGACCTGCTGGTCGCCGGCGGCAAGCTGGGCTCGCGGGTGCTGCCGGTGTACGGCGGCCGGGCCTACGAGCCGCAGATCGCCGCGCTGCGGGAGGGCGTCGACGTCGTCGTCGGCACCCCGGGGCGGCTGCTCGACCTGGTCAAGCAGAGGCACCTGGACCTGTCGCGCATCGACGTGCTGGTGCTGGACGAGGCCGACCGCATGCTCGACCTGGGCTTCCTGCCCGACATCGAGCGCATCGTCGACCTGCTGCCCCGGGAGCGGCAGACCATGCTGTTCTCGGCCACCATGCCGGGCGAGATCGTCGCCCTGTCCCGCCGCTACCTGCGCCGCCCCACCAACGTGCGGGCCGAGGCGCACACCGAGCCGGACGCCGCGCCGCAGGTGGTGCAGCACGTGTGGCAGACCCACCAGCTCGACCGCCCGGAGGTGCTGGCCCGCGTGCTGCAGGCCGAGGGCCGCGGGCTGACCATGGTGTTCTGCCAGACCAAGCGGGCCTGCGACCGGGTCGCAAGCGACCTGTCGCACCGCGGGTTCGCCGCCGCCGCCGTGCACGGCGACCTGGGCCAGGGCCAGCGGGAGCGGGCGCTGCGCGCGTTCCGCAACGGCAAGATCGACGTGCTGGTGGCCACGGACGTGGCGGCCCGCGGGCTCGACGTCGACGACGTCACCCACGTGGTCAACTACGAGTGCCCCGACAGCGCCGACACCTACGTGCACCGCATCGGCCGCACCGGCCGCGCGGGCCGCACCGGCACGGCCGTCACCCTGGTCGACTGGGCCGACCTGCCGCGCTGGAAGCTGATCAACAGCTCGCTCGGCCTGCCGTTCGCCGCACCGGAGGAGACCTACTCCACCTCCGACCACCTCTACGAGGCCCTCGGCATCCCCAAGACCGCCACCGGCACGCTGCCCAAGGAGCAGCGCGGCGAGCGCGCCGGGCTGGCCGCCGAGGAGCTGGAGGACATCGGCGAGACCGGCCGCGCCCGTTCGACGGTGCGCGACCGGGAGCGGCCGCGCCCGCGGCGCCGCAAGCGCAACCGGGTCCGCACCCGCGCCGGCAAGCCGATCGGCTCCTCGGGCGGGCACGGCGACGCCGCGGCGCCCGGCGAGCGGTCCGCATCCGAGCAGGCCGCGTCCGAGCAGGCCGCGACCGAGCGGTCCGACGAGACCGCCGGCGACGCGGCGCAGGCGGCGACCACCGAGCGGGCCGGCGGGCGCCGCCGCACCCGCCGCCGTCGCCGCACCCGCGGCGGCAAGCCGGTCACCGCCGACGAGAGCTGATCGCCTGCCCGCTGCGCCATCTGGCACATTCGGCACGAAAGCCCGTCAGGTGGTGCGGCGCCGGTGGGCGTCGCGCAGCCGCAGCGCCGTGTGCGGGTGGTCGGTGACGAGCACGGCCACCCGGGGATCGGCGAGGAAGCGGCGCATCAGCGGCCGGGCGTTGACCGTCCAGACCATGGCGGGCACCCCGGCGCGGGCGCACTGGCGCAGCACGCCGACGCGGGCCAGCCGGTGGTTGAGGGCGACCATGTCGGCGCCCGAGTCCAGCAGCGGCCGCACCGGCGCGAAGTCGCCGACGGCGCCGCGCTCCCACAGGCCGCGGCCCACCGACAGGGCCGTGGTCACGGCGGGGAACGCGGTCTTGATCGCGGCGACCGAGGCGGGCTCGCGGGTGGTGACCACGAAGCGGCCCGGGCCCAGCACGTCCAGGGCCAGCGCGACAGCCTCGTGCTCGCAGCCGCGCTCCTTGAGGTCCAGGTGGCCGAGGGAGCGGCCCGCCATCAGGCGCAGGGCGTCGGCGAACCGGGGTACGGGCCGCGGCGCCAGCGCGCGGACCCGCTCGTAGGTGCAGCGGCTCAGCGGCAGCCCGGCCACGGTGCGGTCGTGGTGGACGATCAGCTCGCCGTCGGCGGTGCGGCGCACGTCGAGTTCGACGTACTCTGCACCCGAGGCGATCGCCGTCCGCAGACCGGCCAGGCCCGCCGCGTCCCGGCGATGCGCGGAGATGGCCGTCACGTCGGCGACGCTACCACCGAACGCCCTTAGCCGGTGTTCCAGAATGCCTATTTAGTATGGTGGCACCCTGTGAGTAGCAGGAGAACTCCCTCTTGAGTACGCCCCGGTTCCTGACCCTGCCCCCGAACGTGCGTCGGACGTACGTGGAGACCTCCCGAGGCAGGTTCGCCGCCCTCGAGGGCATGCCGGGCTCGGGGGTGGCCGAGCACTGCCCCGCCCTCCTCGTCCCGGGCTACACCGGCAGCAAGGAGGACTTCCTCGCCGTCCTGCAGACCCTGGCCAACGCCGGGCGGCGCCGGGTGGTGGCCGTCGACATGCGCGGCCAGTACGAGTCCCCGGGCTGCGACGACCCGTCCCTCTACAGCCGGGCCGCGCTCGGCGAGGACATCGCGGCGCTGGCCGAGGCCCTCGGCCCCGACCCGGTGCACCTGGTGGGCCACTCGTTCGGCGGCCTGGTCACCCGGGAGGCGGTGCTGGCGGGCCGGGTGCCGCTGACCTCCTACACGCTGATGAGCTCCGGCCCCGCGGGCCTGCAGGACGGGCCGTCGGCGGCCAAGGCGCGGGCGCTGATGGAGGCGATCCCGCAGCTGGGCATGGACCGCATCTGGTCGCTCACCCTGGAGCCGGACGCCCGGTCCCGCGGCCTGGCCCCCGAGATCGTCGACTTTTTGAAGGCGCGCACGCTGGGCAACTGCGAGCTGGGCCTGCGCACCATGGCCGCCGAGCTGCTGTCGGCCCCCGACCGGGTGGACGAGCTGGCCAAGCAGGCCGAGGAGGACGGGCTGCCGATCCTGGTGCTGTACGGCGAGGACGACGACGTGTGGGACCCGCGCGAGCAGGCCGCCATGGCCGAGCGGCTCGACGCGGCCAAGGTCGTCATCCCCGGCGCCGCGCACTCGCCCGCCGTGGAGGCGCCGGAGACCACCGCGGGCGCCCTCACCGACTTCTGGAACGCCGCCGAGCGGCGGCGGCGCTGCGGCTCGCCCTCCTGATCCCCGCCTGACGGGCCCCCTGATCTCCACCTGACGAGGCACCGGTTCCGTGGTGACGCTCGTCACAGGGGGCTGCCGCCCCGCGGATGTAATGACACACTTACTGATGTTTGTCTCATTCGCGGCGATCATTGGCGAGGTGTCGAATGCCGGCGACCGTCCAGCCCCCTGAAAGCGTGACCTGGCGGGTGCACATCGACCGGTCGATGTGGGTCGGCGGGGTGCGCAGCCTCATGCTCCAGGCCCTGCACCCGGTGGCGATGTGGGGGGTGTGGCAGAACTCCAACTTCCAGGAGGACCCGTTCGGGCGGCTGCGGCGCACCGCCGACTTCGTGGGCACCGCCACCTTCGGCAGCCCCGAGGAGATCGACGAGCTGGCGGCCCGGGTCCGCGCCATCCACCGCAGCCTGCGCATCCTCAACCACGACACCGGCCGGAAGGAACCGCTCGACCAGCCCGAGCTGCTGCTGTGGGTGCACTGCGCCGAGGTGTACTCCTACCTGGAGGTGGCGCGCCGCGCCGGGCTGCCGCTGACGGACGCCATGGCCGACCGGTACCTGGACGAGCAGCGGCAGACCGCGACCTACGTGGGCCTGCACGCCGACGAGGTGCCCGGCAGCGTGGCCGAGATGGAGGCGTACCTCGCCGAGATGCGGCCCAGGCTGCGCGTCACCGAGGAGGCGCGGGCCACGGTGCGGTTCCTGATGTGGCCGACCCTGCCGGAGAACCTGCGGTTCCTCAACGCCGGCAAGCCCGGCTACTTCCCGTTCGGCGCGCTGTGCTACTACTGCCTGCCGGACTGGGCCCGCGCCATGTACGGGCTCCTGCCGGAGGTGCCGCAGGCCGCCGTGACCGCGGCGCTGCGTTCGTTCCGCCTGGCGATGAACTCGGTGCCCGAGCGGGTGCACGACTTCGCCTTCGCCAAGCCCACCCGGGACATGCTGCAGCGCGCCCGGCAGCGGCTGGCCGCCGAGGGCTACGACGTCGGCCGCGGACTGTACGGGCTGCGCGACCCGCGCCGCTGGCCCGCGCACCGCAAGGCGCCCGCGGCGGCCTGACCCCCCGGCCGCGCCCAACCCGGCCGCGCCGCGGGCCTTCCTGCCCGCGGACCTTGACGGCGCCCTCCCGGTTCAGGCGTCCGGGAGGGCCGCCCAGGGCTCCTTGGGGGTCGCGGCCTGCTGCCCTTCCGGGCAGTGCTTCAGGAAGTCGCACCACGAGCACAGGTTCCCGGGACGCGGCGGGAAGTGCTCGTCGAAGGGCTCGTGGCGGACGGCGGCACCGCCCTCACCGGGACGCGGCCGGGGCACCGCGTCCTTCAGCCGGGTGCGGTACGCCTCGTCCGCGGCGGCCGCCTCGGCGGCGATCTGCTCGGCGCGGCGCAGGTGGCGGCCCAGCGACTCGTCGGTGTGCTCCCACACCGCGACCTCGCCGCTGGGCAGGTGGTGCAGCTCGACGCGGCGGCACGGGCGGCGCAGCACGCGGGACGCGGCCAGCGCGTACAGCGCCAGCGCCAGGGAGCCGCGCGCGTCGTCGGCGGTGAGGACGTGCCGGCCCGTCTTGTAGTCGACGACCACCAGCTCCGAGCCGCGGTCGTCCAGCCGGTCGATGCGGCCCGACACCGCGATGCGGTCGGTGCGGGCCGCCACGGTGCGCTCCACCCCCACCGGCTCGTCGTCGGGGTCGAGCCGGGCGACGTAGCGCTCCACCATCTCGCGGGCGCGCTCGCGGTAGCGGGCGGACTGCTCGGCGTCCCGGAACCCCTCGGTGAGCCAGCCGCGCACCAGCAGCCTGCCCGCCGTCTCGGGGGTGCGCTCGGCACGCGGCAGCCGCCACCACGCGGCCAGCGCGTTGTGCACGCTGGAGCCCAGGCTGTTGTGCGCCCACGGCGGCCCCTTGGGCGGGGACGGCCGGTCCAGATAGGTCATCCGGTAGCGGCGGGGGCAGTCCAGCCAGGAGTTCAGCCGCGACGGCGTGCACGTGTAGAGCCGCTGCGGCATGCCCGCCAGCGGCAGCTGCTCGGCGCCCACGACGCGACCGCGGTCAGACGCCTTCGCCCTCGCGGGCCAGCTCGCCCCAGGTCTCCCAGCGGGCGTCCTCGTCGCCGACCGTGGTCTCGTCGCCCTGGCCGGGCAGCACCCGCAGGTCCTTGGGCAGCGGCGTCAGCAGCGCCCCGATGGAGTTGAGCTGCTTGCGCAGGTCCTCGTAGACCCCGCCGATCGAGCCGGGGCGGCCGCGGTGCAGGGTGTCGCCGGAGAACAGCACGCCGAGCTGCTCGCTGATCACGCACACGCTGCCGGGGGTGTGCCCGGGGGTGTGCACGACCTCCAGCTGGGTCCCGGCGATCTCGAAGACGCCGCCGTCCTCCAGCCAGATGTCGGGCTCCAGCGAGCGCAGCGCCTTGGCGTCCGCCTCGTCCTCCTCGTCGCGGGCCAGCCGCCCGAAGTAGTCGCGCCACAGCAGCCGGTCGGCCCGGTGCAGCGCGATCGGCGCCCAGTTCTCCTCGTCCTCCTCGCCGGCCGCGGCGACCTCCAGCACCGTCGACAGCTTGTGCTCGTTGCCGTCGGTGCAGATCACCGCCATGACCTCGCGCTCGCCGACCGCCTTCAGCACGGCGTCGGCGTCGTTGGCGGGGTCGATCACGATGACCTCGTCGTCGTCTCCGACGATGTAGGTGTTGCTCTCGACGTCGTACTCTTCGTCGTCCAGGGTGACCTTCCCCGAGGTCACCACCTGATCGATGCGCGCGTCCACGTTCCGCACCCTACCGCGCGCGTCCGCGGGGCAGGGACGGCCGCGCGGTGAGCCGCGGGCCTTTTCATCCCGTGCGGACGGCGCCGGAGGCGGCGTCCAGCAGCGCCTCGTAGGCGGCCGCCGAGGTGGTCTCGCAGCCGATCCGGTCGCCGGTCGAGGCGCCGTGGTCGTCGCTGGAGCCGGTGACGAACAGGCCCAGCGCGGCCGCCAGGTCCCGCAGCCGGGCCCGGTCGGACGCGCCGTGGTCGGGGTGGTCGGCCTCGATCCCGGCGAGCCCGGCCTCGGCCAGCCGCTCCACCACGGCGTCGCCGAACACGTACCCGCGGCGGCCCGCCCGCGGATGCGCCAGCACCGCCGCGCCGCCCGCCGCGCGGATCAGCCGGACCGCCCGCACCGGGTCGAGCGCGTAGCGGTCGGCGTACGCGCGGCCGCCCGGCCCGATCCAGTCGGGGGTGAACGCCTCGTCCAGGGTGCGCACCGCCCCGGCCTCGACCATCGCGCGGGCCACATGCGGCCGCCCCACGGCCTCGCCGCGGGCCAGCTCCCGCACCCGCTCCCAGGTGACGTCCACGCCGAGGCCGCGCAGCCGCTCGACCATGGCCTGCGCCCTGATCACCCGGTCGTCGCGGATCCGGGCCAGCTCGGCGGCCAGGGCGGGCTCGGACGGGTCGAACAGGTAGCCGAGCAGGTGCATGCCGGCGCCGTCCTGCCGGCACGACAGCTCGACGCCGGGCACCAGGGTCGTCCCGGGCGGCAGGGCGGCCGCCGCCTCGTCCCAGCCGGCCACCGTGTCGTGGTCGGTGAGGGCGACCACGTCCACCCCGGCCGCGCGGGCGCGCCGGACCACCTCGGCGGGCGGGCGGGTGCCGTCGGAGGCGTCGCTGTGGCAGTGCAGATCGATGCGCATACGGCAGGAGGCTACTCAGGCGTCGAGACGGGGGCAGAAGGCGCCGTAGGGGAGATCGAGTTCCATGCCGGGGTCGCGCAGGTCGACCAGGTGCGTGCGGTCGACCATGAGGACTCCGGCGTCGGCGGGCCACAGGATCGCCCAGAGCCAGTTGCCCATCGCCTCGCCGACGTAGACGGCGCGGTCGGGGCCGCCCGGGATCGACCACATCGGCACCGAGTGGTCGCAGACCGCGAAGGGGCCGCTGACCTCGACCTTGACGTGCGGGGGCCCGTCGTCGAAGCCCGCGCCGGGGTCGGGGCCGGCCAGCCCGGCATAGTATGCGCCGAGCCCGATGCCCGGCTCCTCGGCGACCAGCAGCATGTCGGCCAGGCCGCTCACCAGCCCGGGCCCGGACACCGCCACGGCCGACGCGCGGGCGCCGGTGCGCTCGTCCCCCACGGTGACGAAGCCGGTGACCAGCCAGCTCAGCGGCAGCGGCCACGGTGCCCACACCGGGACGCGGGAGTCGTGGACGGCGGCGGCCAGCCCCTCGGGGCCGGGCCGGCGGGACGGCTGGCGCGGCAGCACCGCCCCGTGCACGGGGCAGCTCCAGTCGCTCGACCAGAGGTTCGGCGCACCGACACGCTTGCCGCAGCGCGGGCACGTGGGCTCCGCCCTCATGGTTACCCACAGTGCGTGCCGGACCCCGCCGCCGTCAAGGTCCGCCCGGTGGCCGGGAACGCAAAACCAGGACAAAATAGACAGATACTCTGCAAGGGGGTGCCCATGCGGGTGCGCTGCGTAGGCGGGATCGTCCGCGACCAGGAGGGGCGGCTGCTGCTGGTGCGGCGGGCCCGGCCCCCCGCGGCCGGGCGCTGGTCGGTGCCCGGCGGACGCGTTGAACCGGGCGAGACGGACGTGAGCGCGGTCGTGCGCGAGCTGCGCGAGGAGACCGGGCTGCGGGTGGCGGTCGGCCCCCTGGTCGGCTCGGTGCGGCGCCCGGGGCCCGGCGACGTCGTCTACGACATCTTCGACTATCTGGCCACGCCGATCGGCGGCGGCCTGGCCGCCGGGGACGACGCCGGCGACGTCCGCTGGGTCACGCCCGAGGAACTGCTGCGGCTGCCCACGTCACCCGGTCTGGTGGAGGCCCTGACCGAGTGGGGCGTGCTGGCCTTCCCCAGGACGCCGCCGCGCCCGGTGGATCCGTTCGCCGGTTCCGGCGCCGCCGCACGCGACGCGCCGTAGGGCGGCGCGGCTAGGAGCCGGGGGCGTCGGGCCGTCCGGGCACCTGCCCTTCCGCAGCCCCATAAGGAACACCGGGCCCGCCAGGTGCACCCTGCTCGCCGGACACGCGCTGCCCTTCGGCCCCACCGGGTGCACCGTAGCCGCCGGGTACCGCGTAACCGTCCACGCCGGGGTGGCCGCCCGGGACGCCCGGTGCGCCGAAGACGCCTCCCACCGGGTAGGGGGCGGTCTCCGGGACGGCCGACTGGTCCGACCCCTCGGTGACGGTCTGGACGCGCATCTTGCGCGCCAGCCACACCACGACCGCCGCGTACAGCAGCATCGGCACGACGTCCGCCACGACGTACTGCCACGGCACCGCCCCCTGCTCGATGTCCAGATCGCCGACGGCGGCGGGCAGCAGGAACGCCATGAGGTTGTTGCACACGTGGACGGCGATGGACGCCTCCAGGCCGCCGGTGCGCACCGTCACCCATCCGGCCATCGCGCCGAAGACGAAGATGTCCAGGATCCCCCAGCCGGTGTAGCCGTGCCCGGAGGTGAACAGCGCCGAGCCGACCACGATGCCCGGCCAGGGGGTGCGGAACACCGCGCTCAGCACCCGGGAGGCGCGCCGGGCGCCGTTCTCCAGCGTGCACGCGCCGACCGCTTGCAGCAGCCAGCCGCGGAAGATGTACTCCTCGGCCGACGCCTGGAACGGCACCAGCGCGATGATGATCAGGGCGGGCGGCAGGAACTCGCCCCAGCCGACCCAGCGGTCCTCGCCGCCGCCGTCGGGCGGCTCCGCGAAGTGGCCCGCCACCCACGAGGTGCCGTAGGACACCAGGCAGAACCCGACGGCCAGGCCGACGCACACCAGCAGCCAGCGCCACCGCAGCCGCCCGGCCACCGACGACAGCGTGCCGGGGCGGCGCCGCTGCACCCACCACGGCACCACCAGCACCACCGGCAGCAGCACCGCGAGGGCGGCCAGGCTGAAGGCCAGGTCCGCGGTCGGATCGCCGAAGAACGAGGTCCCCGACTGCGACGGCTCCGGCATCTCCCCCGTGGCGAGCGCGTAGAGGAGCGTCCCGACGATCGTCAGCCCGAACATGGCGCACACGGTGCCGCCCAGCAGCGCCAGCGTGCCGACCAGGGGCCGCCACCAGCGGTGCACGGCGTTGCGGGCCATGCGGTGGTAGGGCACACCGCCCGGGACGGGCACCGTCCACGGTCGTTTGACCGGCGGCGGCCCGTAACCTGGGTGGCCGTACCCCGGGTATCCGTACGGCTGCTGGTAGGGCGAGCCGTAATGCTGCGGCGCGCCGCCGTAAGGCTGGGGCGGCGTCCCGTAGGGCTGGGGCTGCGTGTGCGTGCCGTAGGGCTGGGGCGGCGTCCCGTACGGCTGGGGGCCGGCGTACGGGCGCGGCGCGGGCCACTGGTAGGGCTGCGCCTGATGGTGGTCCTGGGACGATCCGGGGTTGTCGGGTAGCGCCCAGCCGTTGGTGTCCGCTGGATCCGGCACCGCACAACCCCCTCGTGACGACCAGCACCTGGGACGAATCGTACGTGCCGGTCAGCGCCCTTCGCGCCGGCGCAGCGCGATGTCGCGGAATGTCCCGCGCGCCGGGATCAGGACGGCGGCTCGAAGCGCCGGGTGCGGGTCAGCCCCGCGGCCCGGCCCTTGGCCGCGATCACCTGCGCCATCTTGCGGGACGCCTCGTCGATCATCTCGTCGCCGAGCACCGCCGCGCCGCGGCCCTCCACCGTGGTGTGGTACTCGTACGCCTCCAGGATCAGCTCGGCGTGGTCGTAGTCCTCCTGGCCGGGCGAGAAGACCTCGTTGCACGCCTCGATCTGCGCCGGGTGCAGCACCCACTTGCCGTCGAAGCCCAGCGCCGCCGACCGCCGCGCCACCCGGGTGAACGCCTCGACGTCGCGGACGTTGAAGTACGGCCCGTCGATGGCCTGCAGGTCGCGGGCGCGGGCGGCGGTGAGGATGCGCATGAGGATGTAGTGGTAGGCGTCGCCCTCGGTGTAGCCGGGCGGCTGCTCGCCCACCACCAGCGTCTTCATGTTGAGCGAGGCCATCAGGTCGCCGGGGCCGAGCACCAGGGTCTCCAGGCGGGGCGAGGAGGCGGCGATCTCGTCCACCCCGGCCAGGCCGCGGGCGTCCTCGATCTGCGCCTCGATGCCGATGCGGCCCGGCTCGTACCCCATGGCCAGCTCGATCTGGGTGAGCAGCCGGTCCAGCCACTGCACGTGGGAGGCGTCGCGCACCTTGGGCAGCATGACGCAGTCCAGGTTGGCGCCGGCGCCCTCCACCACCTCGATCACGTCGCGGTACGCCCAGGGGGTCTCCACGTCGTTGACGCGGACGACGCGCACCTTGCCCGACCAGTCGCCCTCGTTGAGGGCCGCCACGACGTTCTTGCGGGCGTCCTCCTTGGCCGAGGGCGCGACCGCGTCCTCCAGGTCCAGGAACACCTCGTCGGCGGGGAGTCCCTGCGCCTTCTCGATGAACCGGGGGTTGCTGCCGGGGACCGCCAGGGTGGTACGTCGTGACCGCATGGCCGGATGGTACCGGGGGCCGTGTGAGACGCTGAGGGCATGGGCGAGCTGAAGGCGCTGGTGGAGGAGGCGGCCAAGAAGTCCGGGCTGATGTGGCTGCATCTGCCGGGGCTGGCGCAGCCGCGCGCGGCCTGGCACGTGTGGCACGACGGCGCGGCCTACGTCCTGACGGGCGGCGAGGGCGAGCAGCCCCTGCCCGGCCTGCCCGAGGCCGACCGGGTGCGGGTGACGCTGCGCAGCAAGGACAAGGGCGGGCGGCTGGTGTCGTTCGTCGCCGCCTGCGAGCAGGTGCGGCCGGGCACGGACCTGTGGGACGAGGTCACCCCCCTGCTGGCCAAGGAGCGCCTCAACGCGGCGACCCACGAGGGGCAGGTGGAGCGCTGGGCGGAGGAGTCGTACGTCATACGGCTCTCCCCCACCGACGAGGTGGTGGAGGCACCGGGCGGATACGACGACGAGTACGCCGCCGTCCGCCCGGTGCCCACCCCGGCGACCACGGCCGGCCCGCCCCCGCGTCTGATGGGCGGCAGGCGCCGCAGGGCCGACCGCTGACCCCGGCGGGGGCCGGCGTCACACCGGCAGGTGGCGGCCCTCGCTGACCGCGCGCAGCTTGTCGGGATTGGCGACCATCAGCACCCTGGTCACGGTGCCGCCCGGACCGACCTCGACGATCACGACGGTGAGCGGGCCGGCCGGGCCCTCGACGAGCAGCCCCTGCTCGCCGTTGACGGTGACGCGCCGGAAGGTCCAGTCCTGCGGATCCACCCCGGCGTAGGGGGAGCCGGCTATCGCGCGCAGCAGGCGGCCGACCTTGTCGGCGCCGTGGATGACGCGGCGGGCGGCGCGGACCTTGCCGCCGCCGTCGGTCCACAGCGTCACGTCCGGTGCCAGCGTCTCCATCAGCCGGTTGATGTCGCCGCCGAGCACCGCGTCGAAGAACCGCTCGGTGGCGGCCTGCCGCTCCCGGCCGTCCGCCGCGAACCGGGGGCGGCGCGCCTCCACGTGCTTGCGGGCGCGGGTGCCGAGCTGCCGGACGGACGTCTCGCTGCGGTCCAGGGCCTTGGCGATCTCGGCGTAGGGGAAGCCGAACACCTCGCGCAGCACGAACACCGCGCGCTCCAGCGGGCTCAGCGTCTCCAGCACCACCAGCATCGCCATGGACACCGACTCGGCCAGCTCGGCGTCCTCGGCCACGTCCGGCGCGGTGAGCAGCGGCTCGGGCAGCCACGGGCCCACGTAGGTCTCCCGGTGCGCCCGCGCCGACCGCAGCCGGTCCAGCGCGAGGTTGCTGACGACCCGCACCAGGTACGCCTTGACGTCCGCGATGCCGGAGCGGTCCGCCGCCGACCAGCGCAGCCAGGCGTCCTGCACCGCGTCCTCGGCGTCGGCGACGGTGCCCAGCATCCGGTACGCCACCGAGAACAGCAGCCCCCGGTGCTCCTCGAACAGCCGCGCGGCCTCGGCGTCCGCCGGCTCGGCCGCCCGCCCGTCCGCGGGTTCGGCCGGGTTCCCGCTCATGCCGCGCTCTCCTTCGCGGCCCGCCGGGCCGGGATCTCGCAGTGCTCCTTGAAGCCCTGGCCGACGAGCCCGGCGGCCGCGTTGAAGCGGGAGCGCAGGTTCTCCACGGCCACGCACATGGTGAGCTCCACCAGCCCGCGCTCGTCCAGGTGGCGGCGCAGCGCCTCGACCAGCTCGTCGGTGACCTGCGGCGGGTCGGCGGTCATCGCCTCGGCGTACTGCATCACCAGGCGCTCCTCCTCGGTGAACAGGTCGCTGTCGCGCCAGCGCGGCAGCGCCTCCAGCTTGGCCAGCGGAATGCCGTGCGTGTTGGCCTCCCAGGTGCCGAAGTCCACGCACCACTCGCAGCCCACGCGCACCGCGGCGGCCATGATCGCCAGGTCCCGGAGCCGGCTCGGGAGCGCCTTCCAGCGCATCACTCCCATCTCCATGATCCCGTACGTGGTGAACACGCCCATGTGGTGGCCCATCGCCCGCAACGGGTCGAGCTCCTTGCCGTACTTGCGGCGCAGCATCCACGCCAGCGCCCGGTAGCGCAGGGTCCTGGGCGGGTCCAGTGAGATGCGGGCCATGGCGGCCTCCTTCGCGGTCGTCTCCAGCACATCACCCCCGAAGACGGAACGGCCGCCGCGGATGTGACATGCCGGTGGAACTCCGCTTCGCAAGGTCGGATCACCGTCCGGATCAACGTCAAGATCGCGGGTAGCCTGCGTGTCATGAGCGCGACTCCGACGCGGGTGTTCATCGCGCGGCTGGCCGGGATCGCCGTGTTCGACCCGGTGGGCGACCAGGTCGGACGGGTCCGCGACGTGGTGGTGGCGCTGCGCCTGGGCGACCGGCCGCCGCGCGTGCTGGGGCTGGTGGTGGAGGTCGCCTCGCGCCGTCCGGTGTTCCTGCCCATCACCCGGGTGATGATGATCGAGCCCGACGCGGTCATCTTCGACGGCCGGCTCAACATGCGGCGCTTCCAGCAGCGCGAGTCGGAGACGCTGGTGATCGCCGAGATGCTCGACCGCACCGTCACGCTGGCCGAGACCGGCGAGCAGGTGCAGGTCGTGGACGTCGGCATGGAGCCGACCCGCACCCGGGACTGGCTGGTCGGCAAGGTCGCCGTCAGCCGCGGCCGCGGCCGGGGGCTGCGCCGCCGCCGCGGCGAGGTGTTCGTGGTGGACTGGAACGCGGTCACCGGGTTCTCGGCCGTCGAGCACGGCCAGGGCGCCGCCGGGCTGATCGCCGCGTTCGAGCGGATGAAGCCCGCCGACCTGGCCAACGTGGTGCACGAGCTGTCGGAGAAGCGGCGGGCCGAGGTCGCCGTCGCCCTCGACGACGAGCGGCTGGCCGACGTGCTGGAGGAGCTGCCCGAGGACGACCAGATCGAGATCCTCGGCGCCCTGGACGCCGACCGCGCCGCCGACGTGCTGGAGGCGATGGGTCCCGACGACGCCGCCGACCTGCTGGGCGGGCTGCCCACCGAGCAGCGCGAGCGGCTGCTGACGCTGATGGAGCCGCGCGACGCCGCGCCGGTGCGGCGGCTGCTGACCTACGCCGAGGACAGCGCGGGCGGCCTGATGACCACCGATCCGGTGATCGTGTCGCCGGACGTCACCGTGGCCGAGGCGCTGGCGCACATCCGCAACCCGGACCTGAACCCGGCGATGGCCGCGCAGGTGTACGTGTGCCGTCCGCCCACCGCCACGCCCACCGGCCGGTACCTGGGCACGGTGCACTTCCAGCGGCTGCTGCGCGAGCCGCCGTCCACGCTGGTCAGCGGGATCGTCGACACCGATCTGGCGCCGCTGCGCCCGACCGTGTCGCTGCAGGCGGTGGCCATGTTCCTGGCCGCCTACAACCTGGTGGCCGCGCCCGTGGCCGACGAGGACGGGCACCTGCTCGGCGCGGTCACCATCGACGACGTGCTCGACCACCTGCTGCCGCAGGACTGGCGGGAGAACGCGATGGACGTGGCGGCGGCCGAGCGCCCCGACCCGGAGGAGGAGGCGCTGCGCGGCGCCGGGCGGCCCGGCGCCGACGGGTAGGGCGCCGGCAGGCGGAACCGGCAGGGCCGGCAGGCGGAACCGGCAGGGCCGGCAGGCGGAACCGGCAGGGCCGGCGGACGAGTACCGGTTGACAGACACCGGCTGACGGATACGACGACGCGCACCGACCGCGGGAAGGCTGAGGGAGAACGGGATGATCGAGCTTCGCGGGGAGTCGCCGGCCGGGCGCCGGGCGGGGCGTGTGGGCGCCCGCCTGGACGAGCCGCGCGAACCGTCCCGGTCGCTGCTGCCGCGGCCGCACTACGACCCCGAGTCGTTCGGGCGGCTGTCGGAGCGGATCGCGCGGTTCCTGGGCACCGCGCGCTTCCTGGTCTACATGACGGTGTTCATCGCGGTGTGGCTGGCCTGGAACAGCCTGGGGCCGGCGGAGCTGCGGTTCGACCCGTACCCGTTCATCTTCCTGACGCTGATGCTGTCGGTGCAGGCGTCGTTCGCCGCCCCGCTGATCCTGCTGGCGCAGAACCGGCAGGACTACCGCGACCGCGTGCAGTACGAGCAGGACCGGACCCGCAACGAGCGCTCCATCGCCGACACCGAGTACCTCACCCGGGAGATCGCCGGGCTGCGGCTGGCGGTCAGCGAGGTCGCCACCCGCGACTTCCTGCGCTCGGAGCTGGAGCGCGTGCTCAGGGAGCTGAACGGGGAGCACGGCGGCGCCCCGGCCCCGCGGCGCCAGAACGGCGAGGCGGCGCCCAAGCGCTGACGGCGCCTCCCGGCAGGTCGCCGCTGCCGGGGCGGGTCCGCGGGTCCAGGCCCGCGGACCCGGCCCCGCGTGGCCGGTCCCGGCGGGCCACGGCGGCGGTCAGGCGGTGACGGTGGCCTCGTGGTGCCGCGTCAGCGGGGTGCGGGCGGACGCGGCCGGCGGCTCGTCCAGCAGCCTGCGCAGGATCGCGGCGAAGCGGCCCAGGTCGTCCTCGTCCAGGCGGCTCAGCAGGTACTCGCGGACGCCCCGCCGGTACGTCGGGGTGGCCTCCTCCAGGCGGCGCCGCCCGGCCGGGGTGAGCACTGCGTACAGCCCACGCGCGTCGCTGGTGCACGACTGGCGGGCCACCAGGCCCTCGCGCTGCAGCCGGTCGACCAGGCGGGTCAGGCCGCTGCGCGACAGCAGCACCCGGTCGGCCAGGTCGTTCATCCGCAGCCGCCCGCCGGGCGCCGCGCCGAGGTGGGTGAGCACGTCGTAGGAGCCGAGCGGCAGGCCGTGGTCGGCCAGCAGGTCCGCCTGCAGGCGGCGGGAGATCTGCACCTGGGCGCGCAGCAGCATGCGCCACACCGACAGCTCCGCGGAGATCGAGGTGGACGGCGGTGTCACGTCCCGATGCTACTCCCGCCCCCGGTGCGGCCGTCCGCTCCAGGGGAGCTGATTCGCAACGCCCCGGACCGAGTTCATACCATGGAGTCATGGCCTCCCAGCTGACGACCGAGCAGGTGACCGCGGCACTCGCCACGGTGCAGGATCCGGAGATCCGCAAGCCGATCACCGAGCTCGACATGGTCAAGAACGTCGACATCGCGCCGGACGGCGCGGTGCGCGTCGGCATCTACCTGACCGTGGCCGGGTGTCCGCTGAAGGACACCCTGTCGCGTAACGTCACCGAGGCCGTGTCCCGCCTGGACGGGGTCACCTCGGTCCAGGTCGAGCTGGACGTGATGAGCGAGGAGCAGCGCAGGGCGCTGCAGACCCGGCTGCGCGGCGGCGAGCCGGTCAAGGAGATCCCGTTCGCCAAGCCCGGATCGCTGACCAAGGTGTACGCGGTGGCCAGCGGCAAGGGCGGCGTCGGCAAGTCCTCGGTCACGGTGAACCTGGCGGCGGCGCTGGCCGCGCAGGGCCGCAAGGTCGGCGTGGTCGACGCCGACATCTACGGCCACTCGGTGCCGCGGATGCTCGGCGTGGAGCACCCGCCCACCAAGGTCCAGGACATGATCATGCCGCCCAGCGCGCACGACGTGAAGGTGATCTCGGTGGGCATGTTCACCGCCGGGAACCAGCCGGTGGTGTGGCGCGGGCCGATGCTGCACCGGGCGCTGCAGCAGTTCCTCGCCGACGTCTACTGGGGCGACCTGGACGTGCTGCTGATGGACCTGCCGCCGGGCACCGGCGACATCGCCATCTCGGTGGCCCAGCTGCTGCCGTCGGCGGAGATCCTGGTCGTCACCACCCCGCAGCAGGCGGCCGCCGAGGTCGCCGAGCGGGCCGGGGCGATCGCCGCGCAGACCCACCAGCAGGTGGTCGGCGTGATCGAGAACATGTCGTACCTGGCCTGCCCGCACTGCGGCGAGCGCCAGGACGTCTTCGGCTCGGGCGGCGGCCAGCGGGTCGCCGACGCGCTGACCCGCACGCTGGGCACCCGGGTGCCGCTGCTGGGCCAGGTGCCGATCGACGCCCGGCTGCGCGAGGGCGGCGACGCCGGACGCCCGCTGGTGCTGGACGACCCCGACGCCGAGGCCGCCAAGGTGCTGCGCACGATCGCCGACAGCCTCGGCAGCCGGGGCCGCGGCCTGGCCGGCATGTCCCTGGGGATCACGCCCAAGCGCAAGTGAGCGGGCGGGCGGACGTCGGCGGCTGAGCCTTCAGGCGGCGTGAGCCTGCCGTAAGAGCCCCCGCCCGTCCAGGCCTGAACGTCGAACACGTCGAAGGCCCCGGGACGCGCCGTCCCGGGGCCTTGCCGTCTGGGGTGGGGCTCAGGTGGCCTCGTTGTCGAAGGGCGGCCGTTCGCCGTACTCCAGGCCGCCGCCGCCCGCGGTGGCGTAGCCGGGTTCGTCGTCGAAGACGCCGCCGCGCGAGCCGTACCTCGGCTCGTACCCGTCGTCGTCCTCCAGCAGGTGCTTGCGGACGAACGTCTTGGGGTGCAGGTCGGCCAGGTCGAAGTCCCGGAACTCCGGGCCCAGGCCCTCCTGCAGATCGGCCTTGGCGCTGTTGGCCATCTGCCGCAGCTGTCGCAGCGCCCGTCCCGCCTGCCCGGCGACCTGGGGCAGCCTGTCCCCGAAGATGACCAGGGCCAGCACGACGAGCACGACCATCTCGCCGAGTCCGACGTCGAACAACCCGTCCTCCACACCTCGCCGGGTACGCGGGCCCGGTCCCGGCCCGATGCACCACAGGGTATCCCGCCGGTCAGCGTATCCCCTGCGCACACAAGGCCGATCCCGGCAAATCGCCTAGAGCGGGCGGCTTATCGCGATTTCCCGTTTCCGCAACCCGGCGGCCGTCCGCCCGCCGCACGGCAGGCGGGCGGACGGCCGCGCGGGGCCGGCTCAGTTGGCCTCGGCCAGAGTGATCTCGACGGTGGTCTCCTTGCCGTCGCGCTGGTAGGTGACCTTGACCTTGTCGCCCGGCGCCTTGCTGCGGATCTGCGCCGCCAGCTCGGACGGGTCCTCGATCGGCTGCCCGTCCAGCTTGGTGATCACGTCGCCGGGGCGGAGCCCGGCGCGCTCGGCCGGCCCGCCCTTCACCAGCGGCTGCACCCCGCCCTGCGCCTGCTCGGGGATGCGCACCCCCGGGCCGGGGAAGGTCTGGTCCATGCCGATGCCGAGCTGGGCGCGGCGCGCCCGGCCGGTGTTGATGATCTCCTCGGCGACCCGGCGGCCCTGGTTGATGGGGATGGCGAAGCCCAGGCCGATGCTGCCGCCCTGCGTCTCCCCGGTGATGCCGCCGCTGCCCAGCGTGACGATCGCGGTGTTGATGCCGATCACCCGGCCGCTGCTGTCCACCAGCGGGCCGCCGGAGTTGCCGGGGTTGATGGCCGCGTCGGTCTGGATGGCGTTGAGCACCGAGCCGTCGCCGCCGCCCTCGCCGCGGGTGGGCACCGCGCGGTTGAGCGCGCTGACGATGCCGGTGGTGACCGAGCCCTGCAGGCCCAGCGGCGAGCCGATGGCGATCACGGGGTCGCCGACCGCCAGCTTGCTGGAGTCGCCCAGCGACAGCGCGGGCATCGAGTGGTTGCCCTCGGGGCGCAGCACGGCGATGTCGGAGCTGGGGTCGCGGCCCTTGATCGAGGCGGGCAGCACCTTCTTGTCGTTGAAGACCACCTGGATCCGGCCGCCGGAGGACACCACGTGGTTGTTGGTGATGATGTAGCCGTTGTTGACGATGAAGCCGGTGCCCCCGGACTCCTCGCCGGTCGGCGACGACACCCTGATCATGACGACGCCGGGCAGCACCCGCTGCGCCACGCCCGCGACCGAGTCCGGCGGCCGGTTCTGCTGCCCGGTGCTGCTGTCGGAGCTGCTGCCGAGGCTGACGGTGCCGCCGTCGCCGTCGGCGGCCATCACCCCGACGCCGGCGCCGATACCGCCCGCCACCAGCGCCACGATCAGCGCGATCGCGGCGATGACGCCCAGGCCGGGGCCGCCGCGGCCGGACGACGGCGGCGCGGGGACCGGGGCCCAGTTGGGGGCCGCGCCGAACTGCCCCCCGTAGGGGCCGGGCCCGCCGGGATCGCCCGGGGCTCCGGGGGTGCCGGGGCCGACGCCGGAACCCGGCGGCGGGCCCATCGGCGTCGCGCCCGGCGGCGGGGTCGTGGACACCGGCGGGCCGGTCGGCGGCGGGGGCTGCCGGTGCCCCTGGGACGGCCAGGCGTACGGGTCGGGCTGGGGGGCGTGCTGGTCGTACGGGACGAACCCGGGCCGCTGCGGAGCCATCTCATCGCCGCCGACGGGCTTGTCCAGCAGGGTCGGCCGGGATCCCGGAGAGGAGGCGTCGCCGCCGGGCGGATCGGGGGGCGCGAAACCCTGCTCGCGTCCCGCGGCGTCCGCGTCGTCCCGGGCGTCCTGCCGGGCCTCCTCCGCGGCCTGCCCCGCCTCGCCGGGCTCCCGCCGCTCAACCCCGGCGCCGGCGACCAGCTCGTCGTCCTGCGCCGACGCCCTGGCGGGTCCGCGGCTGTCTTCCGTCATCCCCATCTCTCCTACCGAGCATGGTTCTCGCCGTGCATGTTCACGTATCCAGGCTCATCGTGCCCATCGGGGCATGTGGTGAGCATAAGACTTATCCGAAGGGGTTGCCCCACGAAGCGAGCCTGCGCAGACCGCGGCCCAGCCGGGTGCGCACATCCCCTCCGCCGTGGGGCAGAGCGTCCACCGCGCGCTCGGCGGCGGCCTCCGGGCCGTCGGTCACCACCGTGAAGACGTAGCCGTCGTCGGCCCACACGGCCCACTGCCGCAGCGCCCGTCGCCGGAAGACGGTGTCGCCCTCGGTGACAGTACGATTCCAGTCGGTGAGGCTGGTTTCGTCCAGGCTGCCGCGCTGCACGAACACCGACACCGACTCCAGCCCGTCGGAGAAGGTCAGGTGGACGGTGCCGTCGGTGGGGCGGGTGGTGGAGCGGCGGGCGTCGGACAGGCTGAGGCCGGGCAGGGCGCGCGGCAGCGGCCAGCCGTGGTCGCGCAGGTCGCCGAGTTCGGCGGGGTCGAGGCGGTCCTCCCAGGGGGAGACGTTCCGGGCGGGAGCGACCGCCGCCTTGCCGAGCGCGGTGCCGCGCGCGGGCGCGTCCTCGCCGCCGCGTCCGCCGGACGGGATGGTCACCTGGTCGAACCCGGTCGCGGTGATCGTGCGTCCGGTGCCGTCGAGCAGCTCCCGGTACAGCATCAGGCCGGTCTCGGCGTCGATCCAGAAGCGCCCGGCCGGACTGCCGTCGCGGCGGCGGGCCTCCACCACCCGGGCGGCGCGGCCGCAGACCGACGAGTCGTCCGCGCGCACGACGGCGTAGTTGCGGGTGAGCAGCTCCAGCATCGCGGCGGTGAACCCGGTGAGCGGGCCGTGCCCGGCGGCCGCGTCGGACCGGTAGGCGGCCCGGCCGCCGTCGTCCGCGCGGTCGCCGACGTACGTGCCCTCCCCCGGGGTGTGCGCGATGTCCACGCGTGAAGTGACGGGGCGGCCGCCGCGGCGGTTCCACGTGGTGACGACCTGGACGCCTTCATACGGGACGCGGCGGGCCGCTTCGGCGGCGTCGCGCAGCAGCCGCACCGCCTCGGAGTCGCTGGGCGCACGCCGCGCCACGGCGGCGTCCCCGGTCAGCGCGCAGGCCAGGATCAGGACGCCTGCCAGTCCGCAGGCGAATACGGCTTTGTCGAGCGCGGCCCAGGTCCGCGCGGTCACGGCCCCGGCGTGGTCTGGACGGCCTGCAGCAGCGGATCGGTGATCGGGACGTCACCGGAGGTCAGTGCGTGCTCCACGGCGAACCGGTCGAAGGCGGGGTTGACGGCGGGCGCGTCCTGCTCGCCGCCCGCCAGGTAGGAGGCGGTGCCGATGCCGAGGAACAGGGCCGCTCCGACGGCCAGGTAGCGGCGGCGGTGCGAGCGCGCCGCATCGGGCCGGTCCGGCCAGCCGACCGGGTCGGCGGCGAAGGCGGCGGCGGTGACGGCGGCGTGCCGGCGGGTGCGGGCGGGGTGGTCGAGCGGCCGGTGCGAACGGTCGGAGAGGCGGTCGCCGCCGCGGCGGCGCGCCGGTGCGGGCGTCATGCCGCCGGACGGGCGCGCCGGCGGCGGAAGGTCGTCGGGGCCGGGCGCGTCCAGCGCCTGCCGGCCCAGTTCTTTCAGGCGGGCCACGAAGTCGCCCGTCGGGAGGTCGTCGGCGCCCTCGCCGGCGGGCGGATCGGCCAGCCCCCGCAGCCGGCTCTTGAGCCCCCGCAGGGCCTCGGCCTCGGCCCTGCACCGCGCGCACACCGCGAGATGGGCCAGCGCGCGGTCGCGCTCGTCGTGCCCCAGCTCGCCGTCGACCAACGCGGTCAGACGCTCCCCCAGACAGCTCACGCTGCTCCCTCGTCGATCAAGTCGGTCACGCGCGGCGGCGCGTGGCGAAACCCTATGCGCCCTCCGGTCGCGGGGCCCCGCCGGCGTAGGTCGACGCGTCCCCCGTGGCCGGTCGTCCCGCGGCGGCCGCTGCGGCCGGCAGCGCCGCGGCCAGGTCACCTGCCTCGGCACCCGGGTCCGCGGCACCGCGGCGTTGCGGCGCGCGGTGCTCCAGTGCGGCGCGCAGCTGCGCCCTCCCCCGATGGATGCGGCTGCGCACGGTTCCCAGTTTGACACCCAATGTCGCAGAGATCTCCTCATACGACAGGCCCTCGATGTCGCACAGCACCACGGCGGCCCGGTACTCGGGCGCCAGGGCGTCGAGTGCGGCCTGGACGTCGGCGTCGAAGTTGCGGTCGTCGTAGGCCTGCGCGGGCGTGGGCTCGCGGCCCTGCAGGCGTTCGGCGGCGTCGTCGGCCAGCCCCTCGAATCTGATGCGCTGGCGGCGCCGCGCCATGTCCAGGAACAGGTTCGTGGTGATGCGGTGCAACCAGCCCTCGAACGTGCCGGGCGTGTAGTTCGCCAGCGAACGGAACACCCGGACGAAGACCTCCTGGGTGAGGTCCTCGGCGTCGTGCTGGTTGCCGGTCAGCCGGTAGGCCAGCCGGTAGACGCGCGCCGAGTGCTCTCGCACGACCTCGTCCCACGACGGCGGAGCCCATTCGGCCTCCGGCGCGTTCTCGCGGGTGCGCGTGGCCGCCGTGGTCCCGAACCCCTTGCGGGGGCCGACCCCCACAGCGCCCTTAAATGTAAGTGCTGCCACTCCCATGGTGCTGGGCTGTTCCTCTCTGGTGGCCAACGCTCTCGCTTTGGAACGACACGGTCGCGCCTGGGCTGGGGCGGTTAGTGGACCGACGACTGTTACAACGTGCTGAAACGCCGGGTGGTTCCCGGTCGGCGATAATGTCTTTCCAACATGAGCCAGGCGGGGTCCCGCGAGGAGGCAGCCATCGACGCCATTCAGGCCACCCTGGCCTACGTGGAGGAGTACCTCCCCGAAGACGAGGCGCTGGTGAACGCGCGACGGCGGGGCGAGGAGGTCGGAGCCACGCCCATCGGCCCGGCCGGCGGGGCGGCCCTGCGGTTCCTGGCCACGCTGATCGGCGCCCGGACGGTCGTGGAGATCGGCACCGGCTGCGGGGTGTCGGGCATCTGCCTGCTGCGCGGCATGCGCCCGGACGCGGTGCTGACCAGCGTGGACGTCGAGCCCGAGCACCAGCGGCTGGCCAAGCTCGCCTACGCCGAGGCCGGCCTCGGCTCCTCCCGCACCCGGATGATCGTCGGGCGGGCGCTGGAGGTGCTGCCGCGGCTCACCGACGGCGCCTACGACATGGTGTTCTGCGACGCGCTCAAGCACGAGTACCCCGAGTACCTGACGGCGGCGCTGCGGCTGCTGCGTCCGGGCGGCGTGCTGGCCTTCGACAACGCGCTGTGGCACCACCGGGTGGCCGACCCGGCCCGCCGCGACCCCGACACGCTGGCGGTGCGCGAGGTGAACCGGATGGTCCGCGAGGACGAGCGGCTGGTGCCGCTGCTGCTGCCGGTCGGCGACGGCCTGCTGTGCGCCGTCAAGCGCGAATGAGCGCCGCGGCCGGCGGGGGCGCGGCGGCGGTGTTCCGGGTCCGGACGCGGCCGACGGCGCGGTCGGCCGGTCAGGTCGCGGCGCTGGCGCTGCTGGTGCTGGCCTCGGTGGGCTTCGTCGCCGGCGGGGTGACGGGCCGCGCCGGGTTCGGGGCCGTGATGTTCATCACGGTGGGCGTGCTGGGGCTGGCCCTGTTCGGCGCCGGCCTGCTGCGGGCGGTGGGCGTGCTGCTGGGGCGGCGGCCCGTGCTGGAACTGGACGACACGGGCGTGCGGCGTCCGGCGCGCTGGCCGCTGCCGCGCCGCGCCGACCGGGTGCTGCCGTGGCCGCGGGTGGCGGCGATGTGCGCGCTGCGCCGCGGGATGCCGGGCACCCGCCGCGGCGAGCAGGACTACCTGGTGTTCCTGCCGTCGGCGGAGCTGGCCGAGACGGTCCGCACGGCGCAGCGGTCGCTGCTGGTCGCGCTGACGCTGCCGGACGTGTCCACGGCGGCGCTGCCGGAGGCCCGGGACGCGGCGGCGTGGTGTTTCGCCGTGGACCCGGCCTGGGACGCGTCTTTGAAGGAGGTCGTGGCGGCGGTGCGCAGCCGCCACCGGATCCCGGTGATCGACCGCCGCAAGGTGTGACCCGGCCGCAGGGTGTGACGCCGCGGGGTGTGACGCGGCCGGGCGGGTGGCCGGGGCCGCCCGCGGCTCAGGCGGACGGTGCGGCGAGCCAGGTGAGCAGCAGGCGGGCGCCGAAGCCGGTGGCCCCCTTGGTGATCTCGGCGTCGTCGCCGGTGGCCCGCGCGGGACCGGCCACGTCGAGGTGCGCCCAGCGCCGCCCGCCGGTGAACTCGCGCAGGAACAGCGCCGCCATGATCGAGCCGCCGCCGAAGCCGCGGCGTTCGATGTTGGCCACGTCGGCCACGTCGGAGTCGATGCCGGGCCGGTAGTCGTCGATCAGCGGCATCCGCCACAGCGGCTCGCCCGCGGCGCGCCCGGCGGCGGTGAGGGCCGCGGCGAGGTCGTCGTCGGTGGCGTACAGGGCGCCGTGCCGCAGCCCCAGCGCGACCTTGGCGGCGCCGGTGAGGGTGGCGACGTCCACGATCACGTCGGGGTCGAGCTCGGCGGCGGCGTAGGCCAGCGCGTCGGCGAGGACGAGGCGGCCCTCGGCGTCGGTGTTGAGCACCTCGGAGGTCCGCCCGCCGTAGTGGGCGACCACGTCGCCGGGGCGCATGGCCGACCCGGACGGCATGTTCTCGGCCGCGGCGACCACCCCGGTGACCCGGGTCCGCACGCCGAGGTCGCGCAGCGCGCCCATGACCGCCATGACGGCGGCGCCGCCCGCCATGTCGGTCTTCATGGTCTTCATGTTGTCGTTGGGCTTGAGCGACAGCCCGCCGCTGTCGAAGGTGATGCCCTTGCCGACCAGCACCACGTGGCGTCCGTCGGCGTCCTCGGGCGCGTAGCTCAGCTCGATCAGCCGGGGCGGGCGCGGTGAGCCCGAGCCGACCGCCAGCAGCCCGCCGAAGCCGCCCGCGGCCAGCTCCTTCTCGCCGAGCACGCGCAGCCCGAGGCCGGCCTCGGCGGCGAGGTCGGCGGCCCGGTCGGCCAGCCAGGACGGGCCCTTGTCGGTGGACGGCTGGTTGGCCAGGTCGCGGGCGCGGGCGGCGGCCTGCGCCAGGGCGGCGCCGCGGTCGGCCGCGCGCGGGTCGGCGGACCCGGCGGCCAGCGCCAGCGTGCCGAGGGGGGCCTTGCCCCTCCCGGCGCCGTCGCCGGAGCGGATCGTGAACTGGTAGCCGGCGAGCAGGGCGCCCTCGACGAAGGCGGACAGCCCGTCGGCCGAGGTGTCGGGAGGGCCCGCGACGAGCGTGTCGCGGCCCCGGCCGCGGCGGGCCAGTGCGGCGCCCGCCTTGCGCAGGTCGGCGGGGGCGGCCTCGCCGACCCCGTACAGCAGCAGTTCGCCGAGCCGGTCGCCGAGGCGCGCGGGCGCGGCGATGACCTCGCCGGGTTCGCCCTTGGCGCCGTGCAGGGCCAGCAGCTCGTCGAGGGAGCACGGCAGGCCGGGCGGGGCGTCGGCGGGAGCGACCGGCCCGGGGCGGACCGGCAGTGCCACCGCCTGCGCGCCGAGCGACGCCGCCGCCTCGACCGGCGGTCCGCCCGCGTCGCGGACCCGGGTCTCTATGGGCATGCCGGTGATCCCCCTGTCCCTGCCGTTCGGCCTGCTCGCGAGCCCGCCGCCCGCGGAGCCGCCTGCGTGTCGTGAAGTAGTGGAAGTGCCGCGCGAACCGTCACGCGATCGCGTCCGGCACGGTGCGGGTCCCCGGCGTGGCGCCGGGGACCGTCACCGCACGTGCCGGACGTGCCGGGACCGGCACACCAGGAATCCTCACGAGGTGCCAGGGGGTCGCCCCCTGGGGGAGCAACGCGGAGCCGTCGGCCCGCGCTCTCCGCGGGTACACCTCCCCAAGGACTCCGAGCGTCGTCAGTTAGCCGACGACCTGCTTGATGGCCTCGCCGAGCTCCTTGGCCTCGTCGGCGGAGAGCTCGACGACGAGGCGTCCCCCGCCTTCCAGCGGGACCCGCATGACGATGCCGCGTCCCTCCTTGGTCACTTCGAGCGGACCGTCTCCCGTCCGCGGCTTCATCGCCGCCATGCGTGCATCCCCTTCCTGCCTAGGGCCGCGTGGGGCCTCCGGGCACCGTTGGCCGCGTGGCCGCCTGTCGCATCCGCGTCATCAGTAGTGGTCCATTATCCCGTGTTCGGGGCGCGAAGTGGTAACGATCAGCGACCGGGGAGGCGACGGCCGGGCGGGCGGACCGCCGCGCGGCGGCGCGGCTCTTGCCCGCGGCCTCCGGTTTCACCGATCGTTGGCTGAGGTTCCCGGGAGGAATGTGAGGACGATGGTGTCTGAGAGCGTGCTGTACGACGTCGCCGACGGAGTGGCCACGATCACGTTGAACCGGCCGGAGGCGATGAACTCGCTGACCGTCGAGATGAAGGAGGCGCTGCGCGCGGCGCTGGAGCGGGCCGCCGCGGACGAGGGCGCGCGGGCGGTGCTGCTGACCGGCACGGGACGGGCGTTCTGCGCGGGCCAGGACCTGCGCGAGCACGCCGACAAACTCGCCTCCGGCAAGGGCCTGGACGACACCGTCCGCCGGCACTACAACCCGGTGGTGCGCGCGCTGGCCGGGCTGCCCAAGCCGGCGGTGGCGGCGGTGAACGGGGTGGCGGCCGGGGCCGGGGCCGGGCTGGCGTGGGCGTGCGACCTGGTCGTCGCATCGGAGAAGGCGACGTTCGTGACGGCGTTCGCGGGCATCGGGCTGGGCCCCGACACCGGCATGTCGTGGACGCTGCAGCGGATGGTGGGCCGCGCCAAGGCCGCCGAGCTGCTGCTGCTCGGCGAGCCGGTGAAGGCGCCGCAGGCCCTGGAGCTGGGGCTGGCCGCCCGGGTCGTCCCGGCCGACGAGCTGGCGTCCGCCTCGCTGGAGCTGGCGCGCCGGCTGGCCGCCGGGCCGACCGTCGCGTACGCGGCCATCCGCGCCGCCCTCGACCACGCGGCCTCCCACGACCTGGAGTCCAGCCTGGAGAAGGAGGCCGAGCTGCAGGACCGGCTGGCGGCCACGGCCGACCACCGCAACGCCACCGAGGCGTTCCTGAAGAAGGAGAAGCCCGTCTTCGAGGGGCGCTAGGGGCCGGTCAGGGGCGCACGCCGCGCAGGTAGGTGAGGACGGCCGGCACGCGGCGGTGGTCGTCGGGCGTCTGGTGCAGGTCGAGCTTGGTGAAGATCGAGCCGACGTGCTTGACGACGGCGGCCTCGCTGACCGCCAGGGCGCGTGGTCGCCACGGGCGGCAGTCCGAGCCGTCCCGCCAGCGGCCCGAGGGGGGCGGCGGCGCCGAACCACGCGCGGTCGCAGCCGTACGCCTTGGCCACGGCGCGCGCGTTGCGGGCGACGCGGGGCGTCGGCAGCAGTGTGCGGACGCGGTCGCGCACCACCGGGAACGGCAGCCCGGAGTCGAAGGCGCGCGCCTGCGGCTCGTCGGAGGTGCAGACGACGACCTCGCCGGGCGGGAAGCGGCGCGCCAGCTCGTGGACGGACGTCTCGATGCCGCCCCGGCGCGGCGGGAAGTCGTTGGTGATGATCAGGCAACGCGGCACAGGTCGTTCTCCTCCCGCGAAGCGGCGGCCGGGCGGGGAGCGGGGCGGCGGGGCGCGGCCGCGAGCCGCGCCCACAGCGCCAGCACGGCGGGGTAGACCAGGTAGCCCCACCGGGAGGCGGGCATGAGGGCGGTCGCCAGGGTCAGGCCGAGGGCGAGCCGGTCGGCGGCGGCCCGCGGACCGCGCGGCGGCCGGACGACCAGCGACGCGGCCATCGCGACGGCCGCGGCGGCGAGCGCGGTCAGGGCCAGGGTGTGCCCGAACGGGCCGAGGCCGGCGAGCAGGTGCCCGGGCAGCGGGCTGTCGGCGGGGGACGCCACGTCCGCCAGTCCCAGCGGGAACCGCAGGACGTGGGCCGCCATCGCCGACGGGTCGGCGCGCGCGGGCGGCGGCACGGCCGCCGCGATGACGGCGGCGGCCGCCGCCGCGTACCGGCGGGCGGCGCCCCGTGC